>NZ_JAUBTN010000010.1:0-130428 GCF_036705055.1 Microcoleus sp. CZ3-B2
TTGGTTATTGGTTATTGGTTATTGGTTATTGGTTATTGGTTATTGGTTATTGGTTATTGGTTATTGGTTATTGGTTGCGAATTACCAATTTCTACTTCTCAATTCCCAATAACAACTAACAAATAACAACTGACAAATAACAACTAACAGTCAACAATCAACAATCAACAATCAACAATCAACAATCAACAATCAACAGTCAACAGTCAACAGTCAACCGAGAGTTAACTTCTTAATTTTTCAGGCGAAAGAGCGATCGCCACCAAGTCTTCGATTTTCTTAATATTCGGATCGCCCGCCAAATAACCAATCCCTCGGTGCAAGTGCAGGCGAAACTGTTTCGCTAGAGTTTCTTTTTCTGTGCCTAAATTGTCTTGGTGACACCGCTGTTTGAGGGCCATTATCAGGATATCGGCCATGTCGCCGCCGAAGACATCCCAGCTTAATTCGACGTTGCTGTCGCTGGGAATTGGTACTGGGGATGGGATGCTGGGCTCGGCGAGCGATCGGCAAAACCCCCACCTGCACAGCACGTTCCAGCGATCGATTTTAGTCGATCGTTTGAGTTTTGACAGTTGGTCTTTGGCTGTTTGAGATAAAAGGATGCGATCGACTGGTGGTTCCATAGGTTGAGAGTGTTTTGATATTTTGTAAAGAGTGTTAATATTTGGGAGGCTCAGCCTCTAAATTTACGTTTTTTGACAGAGTTGAAAAACTAAAAGTAACAATTTTTTACACGGCGCGGACTTGATATATTCAGCGTTTTTTGGTATTCTGATTGTAATAGGATATATCCTAATATAATGGGATGGTGGCAAAAATAAAATTTTCGCAACCATCCCATTATGATATATATAGTACCGCAACTCCCAGGTAAAAGTCAAGGGGGTTGCGGAAAATTTTGGCGCGATTTTTTAGTCCCAAAAATAACCGGGTTCGACGGTGGTTTGGCGTTTAGCTGAGTCGTAGTTGAGGAGGTAGCTGCGGGCGATCGCCTCTAATTCTTGCAGCTTATCATATTCTACTTTGCGAATCTCCGTGTCCGTAGAAAGCAGGATGACTTGGTGGCTGGCTGAGGGGAAATAGCGTTCGACTAGGTTGTTTCTGTGGGAGGAGTCGAGGCGGCCCAGGGGAGTGTCGATCGCGACTGGTAACTGTCTCCCGGATACTCTGGCTAATCCCCACAAAAAGGCGATCGCCAGCAGTTGTTTTTCACCGGCAGAAAGTCGGTGTTTCGGTACAGGTTTACCTTCTGGATCGTAAATCGAGAGGCTAAATGTTTCGGTATCGATCGCAACTCTGTGCACCAAGTCGGTTTTGTGCAAGAGGTAGCGAAAACAGTCGGTAATTTCTATTTCGAGTTTGTTGAGTTTTTTGAGGGTGAGTTTTTCTTTAAATAGTTTGAGGGTAGCTTGGGCTTTGGCGATCGAACCGATGACGTGTTGGCTGTTTCTGATGGTGATGTATTCGCTGCTGTAGGTTTCCAATTCTTTTTGGGTTTTGGCTAATTCTTTGTCTAATTCGTCGATGCGGCGGTTGGCTGATTCTAAGTCCGCGGCTGCGTTGGCGACTGTTTTTTGGGCATTTTTAACGGCAGATTCTAGTTTCTCGTAGGCTTCGGGGGAAGCGGCAGCGGCTAGCTGTCTGTCGGTGAAGTCGATTTCAGATTCTATATTTTGGATTTCTGCTATTTGTTTGGCGGCTGCTATTTCCTGGGCTTTGATTTGGTAGCTGAGGAGGTTTTCTAGTTGCTGGATGTTTTCACTGCTGGCGGCTAACCAGGGCGGGGTGTCGCTTCCGGCTTGCTGTTCGAGTTCTCTATTTTCTTGGCGGATGAAGTCTTGAATTTTGTCTATTTGTTCGGGATTTAAGGATATTTCGGCGATGTAGTTCAGGAGGCGATCGCTTTTTTGTTTGATAATACTTTGGGCGATTTTTGCTTGCTGCCGGCTGGCTTCGGTTTCTGCTTGGATTGTGGCTTGGGTTAGCAGGGGGGAAATTAGGGCTAAGGGCAATTCTTTTGAGGCTAGTTCGATCGCGGCTTGACGGGATTTTTCAGCAGCAGTTTTGTAGTCGTTTAGTTGTTTGTCTAAAAAACTGCGATCGGCTGCAATTTTGCCGCCTTCATAAATAAATTTGTCTGATGCTTGCTGCTGGTGTTGTTTGGCTTTGTCTAATGCGTTTTGGCAACTGCCTCTTTTTTCAATTTGCAATTCTTTTTCAGCAGTAATTTGTTGAAAAGTTTGTTCTATTTTTTCTAAAGCTGCCAAGTCTTTTTTGCCGGCAATTTCTTTGCGCTTGCGGCCGGCTAATATTTCTAAGTCAACGGCGAGGCGTTCGGCTAATTCTAAACCTAAAAGCGATTTAATTGCGCCGACGACAAACTCGGGCGGTGTTTCGAGTTCGGCTAGTTCTTTGACTTGTTCGCCGTCAAATAGAAATAAGTTGGAGATGCCGACTGGTAGCAAAGTTTCGATGTATTCGTCCCAGGTGTTGCTAATAGCTTTGTCGGGAAACCAATCGGTGACTATTTCGCTGTATATGAGAATGCTTAACGTGTCTTTTATGTCGCCCGGTTTCCAGTATCTAACTATTTTGTATTGAGTTAGTTTGTCGTCTTGGATTTGTTCAAATGTTAGTTCGACGCGGGTGTCTTCAAATGGCGGAGTTTGGCGGTTGATGGATTGATTGAGGAAGTCGCTGTAGCTTAAATTTCCTCTGGTGGAACATTGGGCTCTGCCGCCGTAAAGGGCGAGGCGGATGCCGTCCATGAGGGTGGTTTTGCCACCGCCGTTCATGCCTCCAAGTAATATGACTGGGCGGGGATTGCCGTCTTTTTCGGGGCGGAGATTGATGGTTTGGATGCCTGTGTAGGGGCCGAAGTTTTTGAGGACGAGTTCGAGGAATTGCATTGTAGATGTTGTTGGTGGTTGCTGGATTATTGGTGAGGGATTTTGTAACCGATAGTTGGTTGGTGGGGGGGGCGGTTAGCAGCGGATTTTGTAACGGATTTAGCGGATGGGTGGTTGGTGGGGCGGCGGTTAGTGGCGGATTTGGTCGCGGATTTAGCGGATGGGTGGTTGGTGGGGCGGCGGTTAGTGGCGGATTTGGTGATCTCCCACTAATCATCCGTTACATCCGTTACATCCGTTAAATCCGCTACAAAATTCGCTGCTAACCGCTTCCCCCTTTGCTACCAATCGATTATATCTGTTGAATCTTCCTCCTGGTTTTGGGGCCCAATGCTAGGAGGTAAGGGGAGTTCGACATCTGTTTCTTCGTATGTTCCTGAACTTCCCCTCATCCAGCCTCTGCCATTTGTTTTCGGCCGCCACAAGTATGGTTGAATGTGTTTTTGCCAACCTTGTACAGATTTTGGTGGAAGAATGCGGTGATATTCTAATTTGCTGCGACCAAAGTTGATAAATAAACCTACTTTCGCTCCTGTAGATGCTAAGTAAGCTATGATTTGAGCTTGGTCTTTATCGGTCATTGGATAATTTACGGCTTTATCCTCTACTACAATACATTCATTGACCCAATGGTCTAGATAGAGGATTCCCATCCAAACTTGACCGTCGTAAATTTGTCTGGGATATTCCATTTCTGTTGTAATACCGGATTCAAGCATTTCTGCATCAAATGCTCTTTGGTAATGTTTTTCTCTTAAACCTTTTTGTGTCCTCCGGTGTACTCTCATTGCACAGCCGATGATGCTGTATGTCAGATCCTGATGGGGAATATTAGGATTAATCATGGTCGTAAAAATTTGGTAATTTAAACGATGAGGGTTGGGTAATAATGAGGTTAGTTGACAGCCTATTGTATCCGATCACTCGGCGGGGTCGCTGTCAACAAGTTTGGGTTTGACCGCAGGCTAGCACGTGCTAATCGCTAGGTTTTTCCTCTTCTACATCGGGAGTAGAATATTTGATGTCTGCCCAAGATAGCTGTCTGCTTTGATTGCTGTTGCTTTCCAGTTCTTCTTTAAGTTTGGCAATATCAACGGTATCGTTTTTGGCGGAACTGTTGGTTTGGGCGATCGCACTTTTGACTTGCTGAATGTTCTCAGTCGGATTTGCTTTAACAGCTTCCACCGCTGTTTTTAAGTTGCGTTGATAGTGGGCGTTACCAATAGCTTCATCCTGCGATCGCGAACTGGTTTCAAAACACTTGTCCAAATCGGCGTAAATACCTGTACGGCGAGGTTTTGTGTAGTATTGACGTTCTGTATCGAGGAGTTTAGCCATCAATTCCAGGTGCATTTTGTCATCGCTGCAAATTTCTTCAATCGCAGTCCATTCGTCGCTACCTAGGAGTTTTCTTTCGGCGGCGGGACGGGAATCTTCAAAGGGTTCTCCCGTGACTTCTTCGTAAATGCGGGGCAAACTGTCGTCAAATTCGTGCTTTTGTTCCAACCAAATGCGGCGGATTTCGCTAAGTTCTTCCGGGGTAATTAAGGTAATGTCGCGCATTTCTTCGGGTGCGGTTTTGCGGATGTGGGTTTGTGCTTCCAAGACTCGTCTCAGCCAGTGTTCCCGCCAGAATTTGGTGTACGGGCCGGGTATGGGTTCGACGGAGGTTTTGTCGTCGCCCATGTTGCGTTCAAACAGTTCTACTCTACCGTAGATGCGTCTGAAGTCTCTTTTTGGGCGATCGTCTTTTATATCTAATTCGTTGCGAATATCGAGAAGAGGCTGCATCCATTCTTTTTCTTCATCATTTTGAATCATTGCCTCCATTGATTTATCTTGGCTTACCATCGTACAAACCCAGCAGCCAAAGCGAGAACTGCCGCAGCTAGGCGTAGAAGTATCGACAACTAAAGGACATTCATTGTCTGCTGTCGCACCGCGATACATAGTAAATAAATCTTTGTTGCTATTTTCCCAAGGATTAGACCACTGATTCAGATAAATCCAGACTTCATCAGTTCGCCAATCTTCTATCGGACTATAAATTAGGGAATTAGGCAGACTAGGACTCTGATAAAGTAGAGATTTAATGGAACTCGATTTATCATTTAGGCGGTCACTCATGCGACCTATTTCATGTTTCTCCATTGAAGCAGCCCGTTTAATACTTTCAGCTTTGCGAGTACCCAATATGAGAATCACTTCTCCATTGATTCTTACCACATCACGAACGAACCGATTAGAAGGAAGGATTTTCAGGCGTTCAGTACACCAGCGAAATCCATGTCTCGGTGCTGGGTAGCCTTTTCCCATCAAGTTAACCCAGAAAGTATCTTTGACATCTGGATAAAGCATATGAGGCTCTATTGGGAGCTGTTGCTCTATAGCAGCAGACTTCATCTGTTTTAATGACTGACGTACCCAAGTAGAAACTATAGGGTTTTCTACCAGTGTATCGGTTGTGATAATATAAATTTTTTTTGTTCTTTTTTCTGCTGGTAATTCTGCTATTGCATACCAGATAAGCTGCACTACGGTAGTGCTGTCTTTTCCGCCAGAATATCCGACCACCCAAGGAATATCATCTAAACAATATAAATCTCTAATTTGTTGACTTAATTTTTTTATTTCTTCTACTAAATCCCTAACGGTACGGGGTGGAAAAAGTGGTAGCATTGTTTCTGTCATTTCTTCAAACTCAGTTACGTAATTAAGCTCTAAATACATTCACCCGATGCCAGTGTAGCGATTCAAGTCTTGGTAGATATTGGTCTAAAGTTGGCAGGAGAATAGTTTCACTATGAAAATCTTTCATAGTTCTGGCATTGGGGGATTCCTCTTCTAAATCATTAGCGACGATAATTCTGTAATTATCATCTATAGCAAACCAACCCTGGTCAAAAGCCCAATGATGATTTTTACACAATGATATCCCATTATTAATTTGATTGTCATAAAACTTTGAAAACGGCTTGATATGTGAGCCATCTACAATATTTTGAGTGAAATTCCTGATAACTTTTAATCTACAAAATGCACATTTGTAATCATACGTATGTACTACGGCTTTCCTAAAAATAGCATTTCTTACAGCCGATTTGGTTAAATAGAATCGAGGTTCTGCATCAATATTTCCTGCTAGGCCCGATATTTCTGTTTCTGCCTGAGCAACATTTTCAAAGTCTTGATTAACTTGCAAAATATCTCCAATATCATCCTTATTAGATGAAAACCAGACAGCTACCAGTGTATCTATTAATTCCGAGCGAGAATTTTGGTCTTGGAGTAAATTGAATAATTCATTATCCCAACTAGCGTATTCTACAGCTTCTCTTAGCTTGTTAGTTGTTTTAGGCTTTGAACCATTAAATCCAGACTTTAATGTTTTATGCCAGAAACCATCGCCTTCCAAGTGCCAAAATGGATAGTACAAACCACGATTGTGAGCTTCAGAACCTAAGATGTTCCAATATTTGTTAAATGTTTGAATCAAGTCGTCGGAAACATAAATTCGATTCTCCCTAATTATTCCTTGAGCAATTAGATCGATGATTGACAAGAGTAAGATTGGCTTATGATTAGCTTTACCACGTTGGCGCGTATTGTTTACATTAAGAGTGGCAAAACGTTGTCGATAGTACGCTAGATTTTTATTTTCGGACTCTTCTCCTGCAGTCATTTTTTCCTCCCACTATGATTAAATATAATCAGAGCTAAAATTTTACACTCTTTTCAAAAAAAGTTAAGAACCGCAAAGTAAGACCATAATGCAGAAACTAGAGAAGTTAAGCAGTGTCAGCAGACTAACAAGTAATTCTCTAGCCTAAACCGGAGATCATTATATCACTTTTGGGCTGCATCTGCGGTTCCCAAACCCAACCGATTTTTCAAATAATCAGTCATCCAACTAACACTAGCCCTCGACTTAGAAATTCCCCCTTTCAACAAAATCCCGCCCTCCCAATCAGGATTAGAAATCGACCAATCAACCTGCAGTAAAAGGCTCAAACGTTCCTCCCAACTCTCAGGAAAAACCGACAACAAAGCGGCCCCAACTTCCCCCAAACTCTCCAACACAACACTGTGACAGTGCACGCAATTCCGGCGCATTTCCCCCGCCGCAACTTGCTTTTGCAGAACTAATTGCCAATCGGGCATAAAACTGCTAACCGCATTCCAATAATTAACAGCCTGTTGTATTTGTTGAGCAAGTTCTTCCTCTTTTTTCTGTTTTGTAGTGCCAGAATGAGAGGGTTTTGTTTGTTTGCTGCTGTGAATGTTGGACAGCAAAGCCATGATAGCACGATCGATCGCACTTAGCGCAAACAATTTGGGCGATCGCCCATTCAAACTCCCCTTCTCCATCTCCGTCAAACACCGGAACACCTCAACCTGCTTAAAAACCGATTTTACAACCAAAGCGCGATCGCCTCGGTGGTTGTAAAGTACCCTTAGCGACGACTCCAAAGGAACTTGAAAACCGTTCAAATCAGCAAACTTTTGCTGCGAATTTTCCAACCCAATATCCAGAAACAAAATCAGCGCCACCGTCTCGTATCCCAACTGCGGATTTTCCTGCAAAGCCATCTCAAAAGCCGCCCTGCGATGCTGTCCGTCATTAATAGTAAATTTAGCATCCATCGGCACTCGCAAGCGACCGATTTTGCGTTCCTCCGCCTCATTTCCCACAGCTTCAAAAGTAATATCCGCATCAATCGAAGCGGCGATCGCCCCACAAGTATAATTCCCAGAATTATTGACCAAATAATCAGCAATTTCGGGAATTCTAGCCCAGTTAAGCGCCCGTTTCGCCCGCAAAAACGGCGGCACTTCTTCAGAATCTAAAGGAAACAATTTCGGCAAAAAACGCACCGGACACATCGACACGTAATATTCGCGGCCCGCTTGAATGCCCCGAATTACCGGCAAAATGTATTCAAAGGAAGGAGTGGACATATTTTAGAATTGGGAATTGGGAATTGGGCATCGGGCATCGGGCATCGGGCATCGGGCATCGGGCACCGGGCATCGGGAATTAACATTTATTGACTTTTGGTCTGGCTTGTGGTATTTGTCCGGGCTGTAGCAAGATAAGTCAAGTATTTCACAAAACTTTTTAAAAAACAAGAGTTGACATCAATTTTAACCCATGATATTTTTGAAAAAATAGCGTAATTATATAAAAACTGCGAATGAATACCAACCCAGCGGCTGATCTCGCTAACCAATTTTTGGAAAAAGAACATCGCGAAAGGCAGGAAATCGCACTGTTATTAGATAATTATTTAGGAAAGGACGATCGCATTTTTGTACAAAAAACCCACATGGGAAACACCGAAGCCTACATCGGTTCAGTCACCCTAGAATGGTTAGATTCCCGCGTCCGTTTCGCCTCACAAATGCCGCTTTTCCGACAAAAATTTGACCTCAAAACTAACAACATTGTCCGCGACGACGAAACCATTGACGAAATTATCCAGCGCCCCTTGGATTGGTCGCGCCAAGCCCCACTAACTCAATATTTAGCAGCCAGAAAATCCCACAAATTCCCCGCAGTTTTAGTAGTCGTCAGTCCCCCCTGGGTAGACAATCCTCACGCGGAAGAATGGGATGAAAACGGCGTAGCAACTAAATCCGCTGCTGAATTTATATCCTTTGATAAAAACGGGAATTTAGGGCTGTTGGATGTTTCTCAAAAAGTCTCAATTTTCGCCTTAGACGGCCAGCACCGGCTGATGGGAGTTCAAGGTTTAATGAGTTTAATTAAAACCGGAATCCTGCAAAGATACAACAAAAATAAAAAACCTGTGGGCGCTGCAATTACTCTCGAAGATTTAGCCCAAGAGTATCAAATTGACCCCGACGAAGTACACACATTAGCTCACGAAAAAATCGGGATTGAGTTTATCCCGGCCGCTGTGGCTGGGGAAACCCGACAGCAAGCACAACGGCGCGTGCGATCGATCTTTGTACACGTTAACCTGATGGCGGTAACGCTGAGTCAGGGACAGCTAGCATTATTAAACGAAGACAACGGATTTGCGATTTGCGCCCGCAAAATTGCCGTCACCCATCCTTTATTAAAAGAGCAAGATAACAGAAATCCCCGCGTCAATTGGGACAGCGCCACAGTCGCCGCCAAATCCACTGTACTCACAACATTGCAAGCGCTGCAAGATATGTCGGAACGGTATTTAGAATACAAATTCCCCCATTGGAAGCCGGAAAAAAAAGGTTTAATTCCCATGCGTCCCGAAGATGATGAACTAAAAGAGGGAATTGAAGAGTTTAAGAAGTTGTTCGATAATTTAGCAACTTTACCTAGCTATCAAAGAATTGAAAGCAGCGAAGAAACCTTAGAATTGCGCCGATTTAGTTTTGAAAAGCCGGGGGGCGAGGGAAATATTTTGTTCCGTCCAGTCGGTCAAATTGCCTTAGCTAATGCTTTGGGAATTCTAGCATTTAGAAAGAAAATTTCGCTGAAATCTATTTTCGACAAACTCCGCAGATTCGATGTGGATGAAGGATTTAGCCATATGGACAATCCTGAGTCTGCGTGGTACGGGATTTTGTACGATCCGAATAAAAAGCGAGTGTTAGTTTCTGGAAGGGATTTAGCGACGAAGTTAATTGTATATTTGGTGGCGGGAATTGACGACGATATGGATCGGGCTCATTTGCGGCAAGCTGTGGCTCAAGCGAGGACTTTTGAGGATAAAGCTGTTAGTTTTAATGGCAGGTTTGTGAATCCGAAAGAGGTAGGATTGCCGCAGGTGCTGAGTTAAGTTTCTATTGGGCAAAGTCCACAGCGACTAACACTGAGCAGGAAGCAAATTAGTTTTGTATAATTGAATCTGCACCTTACCTATAACCAGATTATGACCATCGCTGAACAGATTTATGCGATCGCCAAAACCCTTCCCAAAGACCAAGCTAGCGAAATTCTCACTTTCGCTGAATTCGTCTGTGCTAAGCATTTGAGCGCGAACCAGCAAACAGACACTGTAGACTCTCCGATTCCTTGGGCTGAACTTGTTTTTTCCCTTGCTGGAACTTGGGTAAAAGATTTTCCATCTCTAGAAGATATTCGTGCTGAATCTGGACAAGATGTTGTGCGGGAGAGTCTATAAATGTACGTTTTGGATACAAACACCTTGATCTACTATTTCAAAGGTCAAGGACAAGTTGCTCAAAACATTGCTAATGTTTTACCCAGGAAATAGTCGTTTCTGCGATCGTTATTTTTGAGTTGCAAGTCGGCATTGCTAAATCCAATTCGCCGGCCAAACGCACTCAACAACTTCAGCAACTTTTGAGCCGAGTTAACGTTATTGCTTTCGATCGCGATGCTGCTGTTGCGGCTGCTACAATTCGCGCACAGTTGGAGCAACAAGGTACTCCCATCGGCCCGATCGATGTTTTGATTGCAGGGACAGCCGTAGCTCTCCAAGCGAATCTCGTTACCCACAATGTCAAGGAATTTTCTAGAGTTTCGGAACTCGCGTTCCCAGACTGGTATTGACTACCTTCCCAACTAAAATGTTGTTAAATTCGTACTTTTAAGAGTATATCGTAATCCCCCAATTCATCCGCAAACAGAACCTGGATGCTTGGTGGTTCAGACATCAATACCATCCCAAAGTTCTGCGATCGGGTGAACTTTGCCGTCTTCTACTTCCATAAGCGCAATCAGGAGACTGTTAAAAATATCTTCTTTAGATGGAGCGTCTTTGTCTTCTTCAAACAGTTGACCTAGGGATTGTAAAATCAGGGTTTCGATCGGCAGGTTGAGTTTACCAGTTGTCTCAAGAAGCTGCTGTTCTAAATATTCAGGAATGGTGAGAGTAATGTGCATGGGGTGTATCTCTTCTTATCACAAACTTTCAAGCGCAGACTGTATTTAACTTGTTAAATGGCTAACTATTACTATTTCTTGCGGCTTGTAACTTTTGCTGAATTGCGGCTTGAACTTTCTGATCGAAATCAGGATCGCCGGGACTTGCAATAATCCTCAGCGGATGCTGATTGATTCTGTCTAAGTACGCCTGAAAAGCGGCTCTATCTCCTCGATGTCTGAGAAAATACTTTTTCAATTCAGCATTCGACATTTCGTTATAGTTAACTTGGCTCATCAGCAAACTCCCCATTGGGTAAAATTTGGAACTCAAGCTCTTCATCATACCCAGCCAATATGTATACGTTACGAGTTCTATCGTCAACACAAACAAGATGTATGGGTTGAAGCATTGTGTAAGTTAGTTGATAAGAAATGCGATATAAACTCTCAAGCTGGGCAGCAGTAGGCATTAGACTTAATCACTCCACCTAAAAGTTATTTTAACAGATAACTCCAGGCAATAATTGACTAATACATTAAGTTTAACTTAAGTATTTTGTGGTTTCAACAAAACCAATTCCGCCCCCACGGGCAAATGATCGGACTCGGTAGCCTCCAAAGACGAACTCGATTTTGCACCCCAATGCTGGGAATACCAAATATAATCAATCCGACAAAGGGGATAGTTTAATTTCCAATTCGAGCGTTTTACCAGCAACTTAAGTTCCCAACCGTGAGGCCAGGTAAAACCAAACCCAAATCCTGATTTTCGGAAAGAATCTTGCAGGACTTTCTGCAGGTTATAGTAGTCTTGAGTTTCGTCTGTCATATTAAAATCGCCTGCGACAATTACGGGCAGAGTTTCTTGCTTGACTCGCTCAACTAAATCTAGAATTTCAGGCGATCGTTTGCCATATTTGTAAACTGGAATTTTGATAAAAGGTAAAATTTTATATTTTTTAAACCAAGGCCCGGTAGTTTGCATATTATAAACGACTATTTCTCGATCTTTAAATTTAATAACGGCCCGCTGCTGCGTTTCTGCATGATCGGCCAAGTGTAGTATTTCGCTGGATACAATGGGATATTTACTGAGAATTCCTACCGGGGGAATGCCAATTTGATAGGGGTAGTCTGCTTTTAGCCAAGTGAATGCTTTTTCGGTATGTTTATGAACGATTTCTTGTAAAAATATAATATCTGGTTTTTCCCGTTCAATTAGTTTAACTAAAGTTGGTGACTGTGTTGTATACCATCCGACGTTATGGGATAAAATCTTGATTCCCGGTTGCGAGTTTGTGCTGTCAATTAATGTGGGAGAAAAGTATTTTATTTGCAGCCAACTTATTAGAAGAATGCAGGCGATCGCCGAAATAATCGAAAACCATCTTTTTTTGATGATTAACAATCCGATGATGGGAAGCAGGAAAGTTGGGAAGAAAATTAACGGGATAAAAGTGCTAACTAAGGCTACAATGGACTGGCTATCCCAAAAAATTAGTTTTAGAATCAAATAGCAAATAATTAATACTGAGTAGCTGTAAGCAAAAAATTTTGCAGATTGCTTGAAGCCTCTGTTGATGAGATTTTCGGGTAGGTGTGGCATGGGGAATTTGTTAGAATAAGAACTTGCTTAAATCGAATTCTTCATTTGACCGATTTTGATTGTCTCTTTGGGAGATTAAGAACAACAAAAGGCGATCGGTATAATCCGCCGCACCCCGAAATTCTTCTCGCAATATTTCCAGTCCGCCATTAGCATATTCTTCAAAAATTTGCAAGCGTTCTGCTTCCAATTGTTCGTCGAGATGGGAGAGAATTTGAGGATTTTTGGTTTCGGCGATCGCAATTAGCTTGATCGCCATATCGTAACCCCTGGATATAAAAATATCAATATCAATGGCACCGGGTTCTCGTTTAGAAATTTCCCCCAAGGGCGATCGCTTTTTCCGCTGATTTCCCAAGGATGCCGCAAAGACAATGACATCGGCGTAAGTCTGAAAAGGGCCGGAGTTGTTATCCAATAAAGTTAAGGATTTCACTAAATCGGCTTTGTCTTTAGCAATTCTAATTCTGTTAGCAGCCATTGGGATTAATATGTAATTTTTAAATTGGTAGAGTAACCGCAGATGTCAAGCAGATCAACAGAGATTAACGCAGATAGTTTTTAGAATGTTCGTAATAACATAATTTTTTTGGCAAAACTTCCTCTGGCTTCCCGGCGCTTGATTTTTTCGGCTAAAAGCCGATCGCCCGAAATGCCAAAATTCAGCATCACCGCATCCATCACCTCAGACAAATCAGCCAATTCCGCCACCAAATCATCCTCATCAGCCACCGCTGCTTCCCCCGCTTCCTCAATCAATTTCTGGCGCAAAGCTTGACGGTATTCGCGATCGGACAAAATGACAAAATCGCATTCACTCCCGCTTTGCCGAATAATTTCAGGAATGCGATCGCGCACCAACTTATGATACTCTTTTTCCATGTCAAACTCCCTTTAACCTTGACTAAAAGTTTGAATCAACCAGCGATTAATTTCCCCATCATCTTGAGTTTGACTGCGATTCAAAGCTTCCTCAACTAACGCGATTTCCAGCCCCGGTAAAACCAGTGAATCTTGAATTGTCCCACTCCCTCCTGCAGTAATAGCAAATGCAAATACAGCATTCGTATTTGCATTTGCTGCCCAATATTCTTGGACTTCGGAATGTTCGTAAATTAAACGCTTTACTCCCAAATCATCTGCACTAGAAGATGCTCCTATTTCCACCACTAAAGCTGGAGGTGCAAACCCATTCAAATTAATTGGCGTATTCGTGCGAGGAGGTAATTCAAAATCTTCACCTATATAATAAGACAAATCAGGTTGAAATTCCCGAATACCTGTTTTGCGAAAACTGGCATTAATTAACTCAACTATTCGGATATTTCTCAAAGCTGTATAAAAATTGACAACTCTCGAAACTACTGAATTATGACGACTGTGCAATGGCCCTACTGGTGACATTTCTACCCTCATGTGTTCTTGATAGTAATAAAACTTGCCTTTTTCCCAAGCTGAATCCTCACCAAAATTTAGAAACTCTTCCCATGTCGCCTTCACCCAAATATCCGTTTCCAAAACCTGTGTAATTGCCGAATTAGAAGCCATAATCCACCTCTACAATTTTCGTATATTCAAATTCCACGTCAAACTCCTTTTAACCTTGACTAAAAGTTTGAATCAACCAGCGATTAATTTCCCCATCATCTTGAGTTTGACTTCGGTTCAAAGCTTCCTCAACTAACGCGATTTCCAGCCCCGGTAAAACCCGCGACTGTTGAATCCTGCCGCTACCTCCGCCATTAATCGCAAAGGCAAAAACCTCCCCAGTGTTTGCACGATCCACCCAATATTCGCTAATTCCTGCATCTTCATAAAGCAACCGCTTGCTACCCAAATCATCGTTAAAAGAAGATGCACCAATTTCTATTACCAAATTCGGCGGATCGTATTGATTCAAATCAATGGGTGAATTGTTGTCAGCCGGAGGAACTCTTAAATCTGAACCAATGTAGTAAGCTAGATCGGGTTGAAACTCACGAATACCTGCTTTGCGAAAACTAGCATTAGTAAATTGAATTATTCTGATATTTCTCAATGTAGCGTACAAAATAACTACATTGGAAACAATCGAATTTTGACGCGCGTGCAATGGCCCTACTGGTGACATTTCTACCCTCATGTGCTCTTGATAGTAATAAAACTTGCCTTTTTCCCAAGCTGAATCCTCACCAAAATTTAGAAACTCTTCCCATGTCGCCTTCACCCAAATATCCGTTTCCAAAACCTGTGTAATTGTCGAATTAGAAGCCATAATCCACCTCTACAATTTTCGTATATTCAAATTCATCTGAACTGCGCTTAACTAAAGCATAGCGCGTTCCGCCCAATTCGATCGCATCTTCTTCGCAATCAGCTTTCGGAGAATTGTACTCCAACACGTATTCCCTACCGATGGAACTTTCCATTTCTCTAGCAACTTCTCCGCGCCACTGAGTTTTTGTTACTAAGACTACCAATTGATTCGCTAATTTAGGCAGTTTATTCGCAATTTGTTTGCGATAAATTTCATCCAAACTGCCAAAGGGAGAATCCATCACAATCGGAAATGTACTGCTATCGGGGCCCATCAAAGTATTTTTTTGACTCCACTCGCGCACGCCCTCAATAATTCCGCCGATAAACGACAAACTGAGGATTTGATTTTCTCCTGTAGAAGCAGCGACTAAAGATTCGTTTCCCGATGTATTTTCTACTAGCGTTAGTTCGTATTTGTCGCTTAATTTGGGGAGGTAAGGAGTAAAAGAAATTTGACTAAAAATATCTTGCACTCGCTTTTCTAGCTGAGAACAAAACTGTTTTTCTAAGCGCGATCGCACTTCAGTTAGGCGATCGATCGCATTCTGAGTCGCAGCAATCCGGCGCTGGGCCAATACTTGCTTTTGCTCGTTCAGTTGCTGCTTGTCGATTTGCTTGTCCAAAGCAGCAACCTGCGCGTTCAAACTCTCAATCTGCTGCTGGTTAGAGCCAGTTTCCCGGTGCAAATCGCCAATGTTTGCCTCAATTTCATCCAAGCGCTTTTGCAAGCGGCTGACATCGCCGTCAGGGAAATTTTTCAGCTTGCTGTGAATATCGTCTAACTGGTTTTCCACCCGCGAAATTTCTGTTCTACCGCGATGAATATTAGCTTGTTGGCTGTCAAGTTCCTCCCAAAAATCAGCCACTTGTCTATCAATTTCATTAACGCGATCGCTAATCCGAATAGTAGTTTCTTCCACATCGCCAACAACCGCTTTATCCATCCAACCGCTCACATTTTCGCAAGCAACAGAATCGGGAGTTAATTCCGTACCGCAGATGCAGCGCTGCTGCACTAATAACTCTTGCAAAAACGGTCGCCCAATCCCCGAAAGCAACTCACCTTTTTCGCGCAAATTTCCAAAAATCGAGTTAAATTCAGCCGCAGCATCCGACAAAAATACCGCGTAACCGCGCCCCGAAATTGCTCGTTGAAGCGCTGATGAAGCCCGATCAATTTCTTCGTGAAATAAACGCCTTTGCTTTTCCAATTCGTCTCGCAACTGTTGCAACTCGGCAGCACCACTGCGTTCCAGCAAATCACCGTTAACTGCTTTTTTTAATTCGCCTTGATTAGTCAATTCTTTCTCAATTTCTACTTGTCTTTGTGAAAGTTGGTCTACCTCTTTCTGCAAAGTTTGCTTTTGTTTTAAAAGTTTTTTAATTTCGTAACCACCAATCATACTCAAATCTGTTTCTAGAGATTTTTTTGCGTCTCCCAAATGTCGGATAGAGCGATTCAGTACCTCTACTCCCAGCAATTCCTTAGTAGCTTCGGCAATTTCTGCTTTCTTATCGTGGCGAACAATTTGCTCGATTCGTTCCCCATCAAAAAAGAAATATTGATGTAAATTTACTGGCAAAATTCGTCCGATAATATCATCGGGATGCTGGGCTGTTGGCATCCAACGGCCGTCATCTTTTGCTACTTGCAGGAACAATTCGCCTTTGATGTGTTCTACACCATTTTCACTTTTGTAAGCACGGCAAACACGCCTTGCTTGGTAGCGTTTGTTGTCGTGTTCAAACACAACTTCTGCCCAACAACCTACGGCTTTTCCCATTTCGGCTTCAGCAAGAGCGCGCTTGTTTACTAATTGTTCTTCCGCCGCAAAAGCCGTGCTAAATTTTCCGTACAACACCCAGGTAAAAGCATTCATCAGTGCAGTTTTTCCAGCACCGTTATTACCGTGAATTACTGTAATATTTTGCTCGCCCCAAGCCAGCTTAATTTCGGGACTTTTGCCGAAAAACTGCCTAAAATTGCACAGAGTAAGTGAAATTAACTTCATACAATTGCTTCCCTAATAATTGTCAAAATGTCATCGCTAATATAGCGGGGAGATTTCATATATAGTTTATCTTTTTCAAGTTCCAATACCTGCTCGATAATTTGTCGGACTTCCGGCGGCGCGCTAGTAATCGGTTGCTGTACGTCGCTCAAGTCTTTGTCTGTGTAATAACCAGAACGTTTTTCTGCTAAAATGCCGATCGGTACGGGTGCGATCGCACTATCTTTATATGTAAAAGCGATTACCAAATTTTCATTCAAATTTTCAGCCATAATTAGAAGGAAGAAGGAAGTTCGGCAACGAGCAATGTACGGGATGTAACGGATGTAACGGATGTAACGGATGTAAGTCCGTCGGAAGAAGGAAGAAGGAAGAATGCTTATATATAGCGGTTCTCAAGCTTGGTGAGGTATGCCCTATGCCCTATCCCCACTCCTAGCACCTCATGTTACGATCGAAAGGCTATAGTTAGCTTTTTTGTCATCTCTATTTGACGCTTAATTAAGTGGATTTACTTATTTTATTGCAAAAATCAAAAACTACAGGGTTACGTATGGGGTGAGAAACCCGGTTTCTACGAGTGTTGTTCTCGCGTCACGAGAAATCTACAAGAAACCAGGTTTCTAGAATTTTTGTGACGAAAAACGAGGAATTTACGAAGAAACCGGGTTTCTGAGTTCGTAAGTGCGATCGCTCACGAAACTAGCAACTCAAACTGCAATAAAATAATTCTATCTTTTTAAGATAAACCGAACCGGAATAAATGTCAAATATCTAACAAGCCATAACGCTTTTGAAGTTGCAGCAATTTTACCCTAGCTTCCCCAGCATTGTCGGCTAAATCAGCAAATTCTAAGAACCGCTTCAACTCTTTTCTGAGCAGATTGCGCTCGACTTCTAAGGTTTCTCTGCCCAAATCGGGAGGCAAAACAATCATGTCAAATAAAGTGGCTCTTTCCTTTCCCGGATGCGGCCGCAAAATGCGTCCCCGGCGCTGAATAAACTGGCGCGGATTGCTGCTGCTTGCTAAAATAACAGCATGGCGAATTGCGGGAATATCAACGCCTTCATCCAAACAGCGAATCGCGACTAAACCTTGCAATTCTCCACTCTCAAATTGCTGGCGCAATCTTTCTCTTTCTGCTAAGGGAGTCGCCGCCGTATAGGTGTTAACTCGATAGCCTAATTCTGAACCTAATAACTTTGCGGTTTCTGTTAGTTGGCGGTTGTTATTGCGGCGCGCACTTCCTTCGATCGCGCCATCGCCGCAGTAAAATAAAGTATGGGCCGTGTCGAGACGGTTACTCATTAATTTTCGCAAAGCTGTTAATTTATTAGCTGCCGCCCCAATTAACCGAGAACGCTGCATTAGTAAAGTTGTTAAAATATCGTTTTCTGCTACTTTTTCATCACCCCAAAGCGCCCAACCAATTTTTTTAGTTAAATAGGAATATTTGCGGGTTTCAGCTTCTGTCAATTCTACTAAAATCGGATAGTATAAATAATGTACTAAGGCTTTTTGTCGGATGGCATCGGCTAAGGTAAGCTCTGGTTGCAAAACCGGGCCGAAATAATCTAAAATAGATTCGGTTCCCTGTTCGTCAAAGTGTCTTTGTGGGGTGGCGGAAAGGGCGAGGCGCAGTCCAATATTGCGTGGCAAACTTTGTCCCAAACGGGGTGCGCCTAAGTTGTGAACTTCGTCTCCAATAATTAGGGTTTTTTCTGGGAAATAGCGGATTTGCGACTGCAAGCTATCGGACATTAAGGTGGCATTTGTGGTGATAATTGTCAGAAATAGTCCCTCGATAGCTCGCACTTCATACAAACTCGCAGCCAGCTTATTTTGCCAACTGCGGGCGTTTTCAAAGGCTAAAATAGGTTTTAAACCAAATTTTTCCGATTCGCGCGCCCACTGATTCACTAAGTGGCAGTAGGGGCAAATTACGAGCAATAGTTTAAGGTTAATTTTATTATATAATTCAGTGGCGATCGCCAGTGCAGTAATCGTCTTACCGCTACCAGTCGCCATCTTCAGCGTACCGCGTCCCCGATTCGCAAACCAATTATCAACCGCCGCCCGTTGATATTGTCGCAATTCCAGCGATGGCGGCATTCTCGGAAACCCAGATTGCAAATGATTTACCGCCATCGCGATTCACCTTTAAATGCCGTTAAGAAGAAGGAAGAAGTCATTAGTCATTAGTCATTAGTCATTAGTCATTAGTCATTAGTCATTAGTCCAACGTCATGTTTTGCTGTCCCCCCGGAGCTTTCCGTCCAACGTCATCAGTCCGATGGAAGTCGGAAGAAGGAAGAAATACACAGGAACGTTTTTTTCGCGAGTCGTATTTTACATTTAACTAGATGGATTTAGTTAGATGCAAAAGTCCCTATACTCCAATGTAGCTTACACGCGATCGAAACTTAACAACCCAAACAAATTATCCGCCAACATTTGTAAATCCGACAGCACATCGAGCACCGGCAAAATATCCCGATTCTCCTTCCCCTCTGGTTGCTGCTGCGGCTTAAAAACCAAAATTAATTTTTCTTCCGGGTCAATCAACCAACCTAATTTAGCACCGTGATTTAAGCAAAACAAGATATTATTGATTACCCGAGTTGGATTTTGAGCCGGCGATAAAATCTCAATTGTCCAATCAGGGACAATTTTAAACTTGTTTTGTATCTCTCCACTAGCATTAAGAGGAATGCGCGACCACTCGAACACTGCTATATCTGGAACAATAGAACGTCCCCCAAAAGTGCAGCGCAATTCAGGAAAAGCATAAGCTAACTTCTGCGGTTTACCAACTTGATTAATAATCGATGGAAACTCGAATTGCAGTGTACTGTGTTTTCCTGGCGGCATAGCTTTTTGATGAATTTTACCGTCAACATACTCGCTAGCCGGCTTAGTTTCTGGCAGTAGCAAAAACTCTTCCAGAGAAATCTTTGACGGAGACTGGATTGACGTTAACATAAGCGATTAAACCCTCAAAAACTCCGATCAATTAACGTCGCTGTCACCTTCCCAATCCTGACAACTCTCCGATTCCACACCAGTAGGGTGCATCGCACAAACCAACAAATTTCCGCCGTAAACTTGGCCGTGATAGTTAGTGCAACCGCGACAAGCCGGCTGCTGAGTCGTCGAAGGGTCTACATAAGTCACCACCGACCAATCTATCTCATCAAACTCCGGGTCGAACTCCCGAACAATTTCAATTATCGGTTCTAGAAATTCATTGAGATAACCGTCGAATTCATTAAAATAACCGTCAAATTCAGCAATCAGGTTATTTTGTACTTGTTCTGTAAACTCTTCCGAAATCTTTGCCAAAACGTCCAGCATTTCGACAAATTCATCGCTAACGTCGCTGAAAAAATGCTCTACGTCAGAAGCAGTATTTTCCATTACTTCAAAAAAACCTTTTGACCAATCTTCCATGAATTTGACAGCTTACTATTGCAAAGTATTTAACATAGTCCGGGACACATCAAGCCCAAAAAACCGGGTTTTTTACTCTCATCAGGTTGCAACGGGCGTATTGTAGTAAAAAAACTCGGTTTCTGACTACTCCCACGTCCGGGACTATCACAGATAAGTGCAGCCAGCCTCATGCGAAGCGATCGCACCTACTCTCAATTCTATTACCTATTGCTCTATATCCGTCCACATCGGATACCATTTTCCTGAAACAATCCAACTGTAGGTCAACTCCAAACCCGCATCCAGTCAATCATCCCCAATCTAAAATCGAAAAATCTAAAATCGTAAAGGGAACTCAAGAGTATTATCTTGAGTTCCCTTTATGCTTTGCTTTGCGAGCTTTTTTTGAGCTTAATCGCGCTTCAGCTTTCGCAATTCATCTTGTAAATTCTGTACTTGTTCGCGGAGTTTATCTACGCCGCCGGTTTCTTTAGCATCTGGTGCCGAAACCTCTTCTTCCTCAGAAACAATTTCAATCCGGCGAGGTTCAGCCGTTTTTTTGTCCCCAGTGACTTCTACTGGCGGTTGCTGCTGCTGAGCTTGTTGCACCATGTCTTCGACAAAGCGGCGTGCTTCTTCCGTTGACATTTCGCCCCGCTTGACTAATTCATCGGCCAGCTTTTGGGATTCAGCGCGCAATTCAGTCAACTTGCTGCCTGCTTTTTCACCAGCATAGGAAGCTAGCCCGACACCAAGATAAACTGCCTTTTGTAAAATATCTCCGAAACCAGGCATAGGAGCTACACCTCATAAAACAAGGTGAACCGGAGACCACGCCTATTACAAGCATCCCGTGTTGCTGCTACCTTCCGGTCCTGACAAGATTTGGGCGTTGGAATCGCGTGGGTCCAGTTCATTTGTGAGTATAACACATTTATTTATTCTTCAACCACACACCAGTGATAAATTTCATAAATAACGCAACCGTTTTTCACCAGGGGGTCTTCAGCAACGATCGCCCTTGCCTCATCCATCGAACCCGCCTCAAACATCAACATACCGCCGCCCCGCCTCGCCCAGTAGCCAGTTTTAGCTCGGTGTCCTTTAGAAATCAACTCTCGGACATAAGCTCTGTGAGCGGGCACATACTGGTCAAATACAGGCTTTTCGACAATTCCTTGCTCAATTTTGACAAACCAAGGCATTTTTTATTTTGGATTTTAGATTTTAGATTGGGGATTGTAGATTGGAAATGAGGTTTTTGGTACGAGCAATTGAGTAAATACTCGATCGCCCGTACTCAGCCACTCCTTCCTTACTGCGATGCTACCCTATGAACCAGTCAAAACAGCGATTTTTTATTGCTCTAGTGCCGCCCCCGGAAATTCAACAGCAGATTACTGAGATTAAACAGTATTTTGCCGAACACTACAACAGCCGCAGTGCCTTGAAGTCACCGCCCCACATCACCCTGCAACCTCCTTTTGAATGGCCAGCGGCGGAAGTTCCGAAATTAGAGGAAAGCTTAAAAAAATTTTCCGCACACCGGCTGTCAATTCCCGTTAGCCTATGCGGTTTTGCCGCTTTCGCGCCCCGCGTCATTTACGTAGATGTTGTCAAATCCCCCGAATTGCTAGAAACTCAAACAGATTTGATCGGTTATATTGAGGCGAATTTGGGAATTGTCCCTCCAGTTAATCAGAATCGCCCATTTGTACCGCACATGACAGTAGGGTTTCGCGATTTAACCAAAGAGAATTTTCAAGCTGCTTGGTTGGAATTCTCAGGGCGCCAACTCCACTTTGAGTTTACCGCAGCGGCATTAACATTGCTGCAGCACGACAGCAGCCGCTGGAACATCAGCAAACAGTTCCCGCTTAATATCGAACCCGCAACAAATTTAAATCAATCGTGAAAACTCTTCCTTCTCTACTCTTCCTTCTCTACTCTTTCTTCGCGCCGCTTCGCGTCTTCGCGGTTAGTTATTCCAAAAAAACGTGATAAACTATCGACATCTGAATGCAATTTAGAGGCAGAAAACCTGTTGAAAATTCAAGGTAAAACAGGTGGCAGACTGCCCTTAGTGGGAGTTGCCAGAGCCACAGTTCCGTAAACCAAAATTCCCGACTCTCGCAATATTTTAATAGCCGATTTAACCGTAGTGCCGCTAGTATAAATATCATCAACTAACAGCACTCGATCGCGCGGGCGGCGGCGGCGAAAATCTTTCCCCAAAATTAAAGCATCTTTCATTTCAGCTTTTCGCTGCTGTGGTGTCAGAGCAAATAAAGGTTGAGTATTTTTCACCCGATCCAAACCGTGGCGCTGCAAAGGTAAACCAGTCAGCTCGCAAAAACTTTCCGCCAAAAGTTCCGCCTGGTTAAAACCCCGCTGCTTGACCTTTTCTTTGTGCATGGGAATTGGTACAACTGTTAGATTGTCAATAGCTAATTCGGGAAAACTCAGCCAAGCTTCGGCCAGCCAGCCGCCGAGAGGTTTCGCTAATTGGGGATTTCCCTCATATTTCAAAGCTGCGATCGCCCGTTTCAGAGTCCCGCCGTACTCGCCCCACACAAAAACCCGCTCCCGATCGTCCCAAAATCGAGCGGGATCTGCTAACTGACATCGCTGAAGTTGTTTGTGACAGTACGGACAAAACTCCTCGGTCGCAGGTCGCTGACAAAGAGGACAGTTAGACTTAAGAAATAGATTAAGTAAAGATTTGACTAATCCCGTCCATTTTCGGTTGTTCATCCTAAAATTGTGGTAATTGATTAATCGGAAAAACTATCAAAATTCAATCTGTTTCTAAGGACAGGCTCGCTCGCGTGACAAACCTCTACCGGCTAGACAAAATTCAACCTTCAGACCGAGATGCAGTGGGAGAAAAAGCATTTTACTTGAGCGGTTTGCTCGCTCAAAATCATCCCGTTGTACCGGGTTTTGTCGTGCCGGCTCAAACATTTTGGCAGTTTGTAGAGTCGATCGACTGGCTAGAACCGCTATTTGCTGACTTGCCCCACTCTTCCCTGCACCTGAATGTTGACGATCCCAGACAACTGCAATCGATCGCCCGCAGCATCCGCCACCAAATCCTCGCCAGCCAACTGCCAGATTCACTGCCCTCCATCCTAGAGTCTGCTGTTTCTCAACTCAACTCAAACTCCAAAACCTTAATTTTTCGCCCTTCCCTGACTTCCTGGCACCCGAAAACAGTCGGAATCTTGGACTCTCACGCAGTACCAGCACAAGCAGAAGCAATTGGCACCGGACTCAAGCGAGCTTGGGCAGAACTGTTTAGAGCCCGAAGTCTATTTTACTGGCAGCGGTGCGGCCTGGGGATACAGCAAATCAATCCCGCAGTTTTGGTGCAGCCCATCGAGGGAGCGATCGCAGCAGGCGAGATCAAAACCGCGGCCGGTGCAGCATGGGAAATCCAAGCCACCTGCGGTTTGGGAATGTCCCTCGCTACAGGAGCAAGCATTCCCGATTACTATCAAGTGCACCCGGCAACAGGCGCGGTTAAATTCCAGCGGCTGGGTTACAAAACATTAGCATACAATCTCAAAGCGGGCGATTCAGAACAGAAAGAACAACTGCAAATCGGCAATTTTGCTGCTTGGGAAATTCCCAATTCTGCATTTCAAGATTTTGATTTTGCTGACAGTTGCCTGGAAGTTTTGGCGCTGGCAGAGGCAGCACAAAGTGAATATGTTTTAGAGGAATCGCAACTGCAAAAACTCATTGAATTGACCCAAAAAATTGTTGCAGAATTTGACTCTGATTTAATCTTGGATTGGACAATGAACCGGGCAGAAAACAGCGGCGAACCGCAGTTTTATTTCAATCGAGTTCGTGTGGTGAAAGGGGAAAAAGCGGCGCAGACATCGGTCAAGACGATCGCCCCGGCGAGAACTCCTGCGATACTCAGAGGTTTGGCCGCCGCTTCAGGAAAAGCCGAAGCAATTGCCCAAGTCATCACTAATTCCCACCCAGAAAACGCTCAATTCTTGGCTGGAGGCATTTTGGTAGCCCGGACAATCGAGCCGCACTGGCTGCCTTGGCTGAAAGTTGCTGCGGGGGTAGTTGCCGAAGAAGGAGGCATGACAGGCCACGGCGCGATTTTAGCCAGAGAGTTGGGGATTCCCGCCGTTGTGGGAGTTGCAGGGGCGACTCGGGCGATCGCCTCGGGGGATTCGGTGTTGGTAGATGGCGATAGCGGAGAAGTTTTTGCCACCGCCCGAGATTCGGCGACTGACACAGCAGAAAGCAGCCGGCTTGAGGAAACGGCAAACAATCCAGATACATACAGTGCAGCAGCAAAAATGTCAATAGCCAACCACCAATTTTCTGCATCGGAGCGATCGTCCAATCCCGGCCTTAAATCTCGACTGGTACAATCTCCCGAATCAGTTTGGGGCGCGCCAACGGCGACTCAACTGCTAGTTAATGTCAGCCAAACAAGTTCGATCGAGCGCCTCAAAAATCTACCAATAGACGGCATCGGATTGCTGCGATCGGAATTGATGGCATTGGAAGCTTTGGACTGTCAAAACCCCAAAGTTTTGCTGCAAAACGGCCGCCAATCGGAATTTGTCGATCGCATGGCCGATTGCCTCAGTTTATTTGCAGCAGCCGTTTCGCCGCGGCCGATATTTTATCGCTCTCTCGATTTACGCGAATCGGGAGCCATCGGCAGTTTTAGTTATACCTTTGAACCCGAGTTATTTGATTGGGAACTGTGCGTACTTCAAAAAGTCTGGGAGTTAGGCCATACAAATATCAATTTAATTTTGCCTTTCGTGCGCTCTGTTGACGAATTTGTTTACTGCCGCGAGCGATTAGAAAAAAAATGGAAAAACCGACCGAACGAATTTGAAATATGGATTATGGCGGAAGTTCCTTCGGTATTATTTTTATTACCAGATTATGTAAAAGCCGGAGTTCAAGGAATTTCCATCGGCACCAACGATTTAACTCAATTTCTATTAGGCATTCACCGCAACTCCGAACAGTTAGCAGGTGGTTTCAGCGGGCGCGATCGAGCAGTAATGAAGGCGATCG
Source organism: Microcoleus sp. CZ3-B2 (assembly GCF_036705055.1). Lineage (NCBI taxonomy): Bacteria > Bacillati > Cyanobacteriota > Cyanophyceae > Oscillatoriales > Microcoleaceae > Microcoleus > Microcoleus sp. CZ3-B2. Next base: position 25,166 of record NZ_JAUBTN010000010.1, read on the forward strand.
AACAATTAATCCAACAGGCCAGGGCTGCGGGCATTCCTTGCTCGATCTGCGGCGACGCGACCGCACTGTATCCTGAGATAGTTGAATCCTTGGTGCGGTGGGGAATTTCGTCTATTTCCGTCAATGTCGATGCTGCAGAACAAACTTGCAGGGCGATCGCCCGGGCCGAACAGCGCTTGCTGCTAGAAGCCGCTCGATCGATCGTTAATAATTGATCTCAATTCCGGTTGCACTCCTGGGGAATTGTTGACTGTTGACTGTTGATTGTTGATTGTTGATTGTTGACTGTTGACTGTTGACTGTTGACTGTTGATTGTTGACTGTTGATTGTTGACTGTTGATTATGAATCGAACAACTGGAAATTGCACCGAGATAGGTGGCGACTTGTAAAAATTATTCATGAATTGCCCTCTAATTTATCATTTCGATGCAGCCGAAAACGATAGGATATAAGCTGTTGCGGTAAATCAACATTGCGTGTCAAAAATGACTGAGATTGCTTGTGAGACTTTGCTCCAGCGCTGTTTAAATTATTTGGGAAATTTCAGCCTAATGTAAGTATTCGGATGTTAGCGTATTGGGTATTAACGATTTTATCAACCAGATTTTTTGACAGACATATTGCCCTCAACCGCAAAAATTGCCCGGGCTGGCGGGTTTGGGAACCTAAGTCCTCAATAAAAAGATCGGATTTTCAAGCTAGGATAGAAATATCATCAACACCTTACCCAGAGCAACAAACAATGAAATCAAAAATCATTGCAACCGCAGCAATGCTTGCCGCCCTCGGCTGTCTGCATCCCCATCCTGCATTATCTCAACCGGCAACTAGCGGCGGCCCGCAACCCGGATTTTGGCAGCCTCAAGCGCAGGTTGACACTACTCGCAACATTACCCTCAGACTCTTAAATGAAACCGGATTAAACCTAGAATACGGTGAATCAGGTGTTGGTTTATCATCCTTACCCGTCGGAGCCAGCAAAAACATCATTGTTCGCGTCAGCAACCGCACGGCCGACATTGCCAATATTCCGATTAATGTCAAAGGAGGAACCACAACTTTGAAATACGACTACAGCGTAGATTCTAAGACAAATATTGTGACGGTTCGGATCGCTATATCGGATGGTCGGACTAGGCAAGATCGGTCAGTTTATATTGATGAAAAAGGCCGAATTTACTCTTTCTAAAACCGACGGCGATCGACCTGGTTTCTCCCGATCGTACCAATTTAATCAATACTTGCTATTAGATGAATTCCTAGCCCCCCCGAAATCGCGGGGGGGTTGGGGGGTTCTATTGGTATAAATCTTGGTTTGAGCAGGAAAGTATCCGGGAAGAAATCGGGTTTCTGGACTCGATCGCGTAAATTGTGTCTCGCAAAGTCTGAATCAAGTACAGCCGGTCGAAAGTCGATTTTTTTTGTGCAGCGGATTTGACATTGCATTCCCAAAATCAACAGCAGCTAGCAATTCGGCACTGGTGGGGCATAGCATCAGGTTAATTCCGAGAAGATGTCAACCGCCGCATCGCGAATTAATATCCGCTGTTCCTGTTAAAACCGCTGCCTCGATTTCCCTCTTCTTTCGGTTTGGCTTTGTTGACTCGCAAGGCGCGTCCCATCCACTCTGCACCGTCTAATTCGCCGATGGCAGCGTCTTCTTGGGCATCTTCCATCATCTCAACAAATGCAAAACCGCGCATCCGACCGGTTTCCCTGTCGGTAGGCAAGACAACTCGCTTGACAGTGCCGTATTCTGCAAATACTGCTTTCAGGTCTTCTTCGGTGGCGCGGTAAGAGAGATTTCCAATATAGATAGTCATGTCGATCGAACTAAACTTGTTGTGCTATATATAATAACCTCTTAATTTTACTGTCGGCGTGCGATCTAGCCGACAACGGGGGCGATCGCATCTGAATCAAAGGGTTTGCCGCGCCGACAAACCCTTTGTAATAGATCGGATAGTTACTGCTGTTTCTTAGTCGATCGAGATCGACTGAGGCCCAGTGCTTTTGTTAGTCGCTTCGGTTGCCGGAGGAGTGTAGGAAGTCGAACCTGCTTGTTCGTCAATCCAGCTTCTGACGGGATCTTCGTGAAGGTTGAGTCGCAGCAGGCCCGAAAAAAATCCGCCCGCAAAGGCGATGGGCTGTTGCATCAATTCTTTGGCCACTGGGATGAGTTCGTCGAGGAACATTCAAGAGTCTCCTTGTGCTGCTGGGGTTCTACCTTTACTGTACCGTTTGTACTGCGATGCTGGCAGCGGGCTACAAAAAACCGGCGCTTTAGGTGCTGGTACAAGACGGGCGATCGGGCAATTTTTGGCCGAATGATTTAGAATGCTAATCAATTTCCTGTAAAAATTATATGTGCCGTTTGCTTGGCTACCTCGGCGGGCCGATTTTACTCGATTCTATTCTGTACAAGCCGGAACATTCCCTAATTGTGCAGAGTTACGAGCCCCGCGAAATGACTTCAGGCGTGGTTAATGCTGACGGTTTTGGCATCGGTTGGTATCACCCGCACCTAGAGACTGACCCGTTTACCTATAAAAACATACAGCCAATTTGGAGCGACCTCAATCTACCGAGTATCAGTCGATACGTTGAATCCGGCTGCGCGATCGCATACGTTCGCAGCGCAACTTCGGGACAATCTGTAGATTTGAGCAACTGTCAGCCGTTTGGGCACGATCGCCTGCTGTTCGTACACAACGGCTTCGTGAAAAATTTTCGCCAAACTCTGTACAGGCCAATTCGCGATCGCCTGTGCGATACCGTTTATCAATCAATTAACGGTACTACCGATTCAGAACACATCTTCGGCTTATTTGTCAATGAATTGACAGACAAAAATCTGACCCTACAAGCAGCTTTGCAAAACTCCTTAAAAATCTTGGCAGACTTAGCAAAAGTTCAGCAAACAGAATTTTCAGCTAACATCATTATCAGCGACGGAAACCAGCTCGTTGCCTCTCGCTTTGCTTCCCAAAAAGCCGCTCCTTCCCTTTATTGGGTGCGGGACGATCTAAACTTTCCAAATTCGGTCATCATTGCTTCAGAGCCTTTATTTACTGGCAATTGGCACGAGTGTCCAGAAGACAGCATTATCAGTACGGGAGTAGACGGTGATATCCAAATCTATCCAATCTTGTAGAGAGGCAATTTATCGCGATTTACAGCAGTGTCGCCGCGGCACTTTTAAATTATTTGCAGACATAGATTGCGATACTTTCTGCCGCCTTGCTCATCCAGATTTCAGTCCGGTTGGCTGGCATTTAGGTCACATTGCTTATACTGAAGATTTGTGGCTGTTGCAGCGATGTGCTGCGTCGAAGCCAGTTTTTCCTGAGTATCACCAACTGTTTGCTGCGGATATTTTGCCGAAAAAACAGCGGGTTTTTCTGCCGCAGTTACCAGAAGTTAAATTGTATCTGGATGCGGTAAGAAAAAAGGTGTTAGATTATTTGGAAGTAGCGCCGATCGAGGAGCAAGAACGTCTCTGGCGGTTTATGATTCAGCACGAAAGCCAGCACTGCGAAACCGTGGCTTTTGTGTTGCAAATGCAGGAGAAGCAAGGAAGGCGCGACAGGGATTTGGACGCGGATACACGGATTAATTATCCGCAAGGGGGAAGAAGGCAGAGGGAAGAAAGAATATTAAGGCCCGATTGCCCTGTTTGGCCGATGCCCGATGCCCCATGCCCAATTCCCAATTCAGAAATTGAAATTCCGGGGGGAGAATTTTATATGGGAAGCGATGCTGCTGAGGCTTTGGATAACGAGCGATCGCGCCACTTGTGTTATTTAGAAGCATACGCGATCGATCGCTATCCCGTCACTTGCGGTCAATACCGAGATTTTATGGCATCCGGCGGCTATCAAAACCCTGATTGGTGGTCAGTAGAGGGGTGGAAATGGCTCAAAGTTCATTTAGTCGATCGCCCGCTTTACTGGTCAGAAAATCCAGCGTTCAACAACCATCCAGTTTGTGGCGTAAGTTGGTACGAAGCCGAAGCCTACTGTAACTTTACCGGCAAGCGTTTACCATCAGAAGCCGAATGGGAGAAAGCAGCGAGTTGGGATGCAGCAAATCAAACAAATCGCACCTATCCTTGGGGAGAAGCACCGCCAAATGCCAGCCTGTGCAATCACGGGAATAATCTGGCAAACACATCGCCAGTTGATGCTTTTCCAAAAGGAGCGAGTGCGACAGGCTGCTGCGATATGTTGGGGAATGTTTGGGAGTGGACTGCTTCCACATTTGACGCTTATCCAGGATTTGAAAGTTATCCTTACAAGGGATATTCTCAAGTTTATTTTGATGGAGAACACCGAGTTTTGAAAGGCGGGAGTTGGGCGACTTTTCCTCAAGCAATGCGATCGAGTTTTCGGAATTGGTACTATCCGGGCGTGCGGCAAATTATCGCTGGTTTTCGCTGCGCCAAGTAGTTAGCCATGCAATTATAGCCTTTTTCAGAAAGATGAGGTACTATGCGGCATAGGGCATTGGGCGGGGAGCATCTCACTTTTGCAGCCAAGCTAGAAATTGGAGGTAGGAGGCAGGAGACAGGAGACAGGAGGAAAGAGGAAGAAAGAAGGAGTCAAAAGAAGTCTTTTTACAAATATGAGATGCTCCCATTGGGCGGAGCGAAGCGGAGGGATTGGGCGGAGCGAAGCGGAGGGATTGGGCGAGCGCGAAGCGGAGGGATTGGGCATAGGGCATAGGGCATCGGGCCCAGCGAAGCGGAGGGATTGGGCGAGCGCGAAGCGGAGGGATTGGCCCGCGCAGGGCATCGGCCCGCGCAGGGCATTGCAACCAACAAATAACAAATAACAAATAACAAATAACAAACAACAACAGTCAACAGTCAACAGTCAACAGTTAACTTACTATTCCGATACTAACGGATTTGAGATGAGGACTTGATTCTCGATGGAAGTCAAAGGAATTTAGTTTTGACTGCGAACTTATCGGGCTTATTTTACAGATATATATAAATTGAGTGAGAGTGAATTCGGAACGAGATTTTTTGGGAAAACTTCCCAATTTTTTTCAAATCTAAAAAGATCGAGTAACAAACTTTTATAAATTATTTTATAATTATAGTAGAAATTTTTTAAGTTTTAATTTGGGGAGCGATCGCCATTTAGTGAGAAAATACAAAAGGGAAATCGGGATAAAAAATCTCCCTTGAGCCTGATATTTGGCAGCGCGACTGCGTGCTATACCCATTAGTGCATCCTAATTTGATTCTATGAAATCCCCAAAACTGTCAGAGACGACAAACCGAGCCTCAACGAAGGAAAATCGCCTGCACTTAGAGCGACTTGTCAGCGTTGCAGCACCCACACCCGCAGAAATCAACGCAGGTAGCGAAGTCGTTAGCGGGTTGACTCAAAACCCCAAAACCCTGCCTCCCAAGTATTTCTACGACGATCGCGGATCGAAGCTGTTCGAGTTGATTTGTCAGTTGCCAGAATACTACGTGACACGCACGGAGACGGCAATTTTGCAAGAATGTGCAGGGGCGATCGCCCGTTTGACGGGCCCGTGCGAAATAGTCGAACTCGGCAGCGGCAGTTCCACCAAAACTCGGATTCTCCTCGATGCTTACAACCAACTGCAATATCCCCTGCACTATTTGCCGATCGACATCAGTCCGACTATCCTAGAAAGCAGCGCTTGTCAACTGCTAACAGATTATCCGTCCCTCCAGATTCACGGAATTGTCAGCACTTACGAACTAGCCCTAGCTAAAATTGCACCGTCACCGTTGCCAACCCGAATGATTTGCTTTCTAGGCAGCACCCTCGGCAATTTAAACCATCAAGAATGCGATATATTTTTCTCGCAAATTGTCGGTGCATTGCAGCCAGGAGAATATTTTTTATTGGGAATTGACCTAGACAAATCTAAAGATATTTTAGAGCCAGCCTACGATGACAATCAAGGAGTGACAGCAGCCTTTAACTTGAATATGCTGCGACATTTAAATCGCAAGTATGAAGGAAATTTTGATTTAGCGCAGTTCGAGCATTGGGCTTTTTACAATCAAGAAGAATGTCAAATTGAAATGCACTTGAGAAGTATGAAAGCGCAAACCGCGAACTTGCGCGCTCTCAATTTAACCGTAGAATTTGCCGCCGGAGAAACTATCCGCAGCGAAATTTCTCGTAAGTTTAATCTGAATACAGTAAAGAAAGAACTTTCTGAGCGCGGTTTAAAGTCGGTGCAAGTTTGGACAGATCCAAAACAGTGGTTTGGCTTGGTGCTTTGTCAAGCTTAGTCATTAGTCATTAGTCATTAGTCATTAGTCATATCATGTCCGGTCGATTACCATAACAAAAACGGTTCGTAGTGCGGACTTGCATTCCGCACTACGAACCAATTTTATCGTTTTTAATTGACAGGATACGATATCGTGAGTTATTAAACTTGTATGGCACTCATTCCCAAACTATCCTGAAATTATCTGCGTTTATCTGTGTTTATCTGCCCAATATCTGCGGTTGCAGGATCGATCGAAGACTTATGCAATGCAAGTCTATGATTAATGAAAATTAAGTTTCGTTCCACTAACCCAACATACAGATTCTTGTCACTTCCTTCCTAATTAACAAATCGGCCGCTGCCCCGGTTTGACTGCGTGAATGTACTCGCTGCCCGAAGTCGGCCATCCCCGTTTATAATAGGCTTCCTCCGGCTTTCCCCAGCCCAACTGCAACAAAATTTCGAGAAAATCCAACTTTTCCCACTTTGAAAGACTGGCCCATTCTGTGCGCTGAGCTAGAGCCTCTACATCCACCGGCTCGATCGCTCGAAAATCCTTCCCGCTGTTAATACTCAAATACAAATCCATCCCCGCAGTTACCTGCTGCCAAAATTCCAACATCGCAATCTTAGCTGCTGTCAGAGTAATCAAATCAACCGGTAGAGCTATCAACTCATCATCCACCGCCGGATAGCGCAGAGTATTGCCTTTAACCGCCATTTCCCGCCAGACAATCCCAGAAACTTGATGTTCCCGCTGGTATTCGTGCACTGCGGCCTTAAAATTTTGATAAGCAGTGAACTTTTGAACGCCCTCAGATTTGAGAAAACGATCGATCACCGGATTCCCTGTAGCAGGAGTTTCAGTCAAGTTGAGACGTCGCCCGTGCAAGCAGGCTTGGCGCTCTTCTTCGAGGATTTTAATGAGTTGGGCCGTGCTGTAGACGTTAGACATCTTTATTCAAGCAAAATCAATACATTTGCTGGTTTGGCTGATTCGATCGGCTAATTTTTACTAAAGATTCTTTTTTTTTGTGAACAATATCACTTTTGCCGCTATTGTAACCCACATTCTGCAGATGTGGCTGAGCTTACTGGTATTTTTAAGCAATCAAAACTATGAAAATTTTCCTAACCTAATTTTTTTAGGTTTGATTTTTGCTGTTCGTGACAATAACTATAATGTAGAAAAACTTAAGTTATTTTGTTTGAATTAGTTTGCTCTCGCGTGCGATCGATTAATATCGTTTCGGAGCGGAATGATTGAACCTGACTAGGGCGCAGAGAACGCAGAGGAAGACAAGAGAGAGATGAATACAGGACGATGAAACACTGATTTGATCTGACTCGATTTTACAATTGGGATGCTACCGGATTTGAATTTATCTCAAATCCGGTAGCATCGGAATGATTCAGATATATATTCTCGGACTCTGTGTACTCTGTGTTCTAATAAGGTTAAATCATTCCGAATCCAACCGGAAACGATATAAATTCAATAAAATTAGATCGCGCGTGCGGGCCGGACTCCAGCCCACAGGATCGAACTATTTTTGTTATGGTAATCGACCGGAGATGATATTATGCAGTAATGCAAGTGTAATTAATTCTGCACGCCTTAATATGCACAGTCAATTTCAAACTTTTAGGGCGAAGTCTAAGGCTCTAAAATTGACTGACTTTTTCCAATCTCTGTGAATGTTTGAAGTATTTTAAATCTTCGACAAAGATACTTTGGCGGTTAAAAATTCCTGAGTTTGTTTTCACAGATAATTGCACGTCTCCCTTGCTTTTTCCTGCTTGTTTCAACATCTCCATTACCATTTTCCTGTGATTGCGTCCTTCAGCCTTAATTCTTCTCGACTGACTAGAGCTTCGTAATAATCGGGTTTGATTTCTAGGGCGACTCCGTAAGAGTTCATGGCGTCTTGAGTCCGCTGCAATTTTTGCAAAACGTCGCCCCGCTGTGCCCAAGCTTCCCAGTTGTCCGGCTTGAGTTGAATCACTTGGTCAAATGCGACGAGCGATTCGGAATAGCGCTGCATTTTTCCTAGCAGCAAACCTCGCTGCACCCAGCCTTGATAGCTGTCGGGCCAGATAGTAATTGCTCGATCGTAGGATGCTAGAGCTGGTTCGTATTGCTGCAAAGTTGATAGAGCGTTGCCGCGTTTCAACCAAGCTTCAAAATTGTCGGGCACGATTTTAATTACGCGGTTGTAAGCTGCGACTGCTTCTTCGTAACGCTGCAATTTTTCCAGGGCCGCGCCTTGCTGCAATCCTACTTTTGATGTGATTTCTGTTTCTGAACTCAGAGAAATTACTTTGTCATAACAGGCGATCGCTTCTTCGTACTGCTGCAATTGTTCTAGAGCTTCGCCTCGCAAATTCCAAGCTTCTAGAAAATTTCCTTCTATTTGTAGGGCATTGCTGTAAGCGATTATCGCATCTTTGTAGCGTTCCAATTCTGCTAGGGCGATGCCTCTACCCAGCCAAGCTTCGGGGAAGTTTGGATTAATTTGAATTGCTCTGTCAAAAGCAGCGATCGCCTCTTCATAATCTCTCGATTCTGACAGGGTTTGACCGCGCCCGATCCATACTTCTGGATAAAAAGAATTAATTTCAATTGCGCGATCGAAACAAGCAATTGCGCCATCGCGCCACTGGTGTTTGAGGGCCATTCCTTTATAAAACCAAGCTTCGCAATCGTTGGGTTGCAGTTGCAGCACGCGATCGTAAGCTGTGACTGCTTCTCCGTATTTGTGCAGTTTTGCTGAAGCAATACCCCGATTGAACCAAGCCAGACTATTTTGTGGTTGTAGTTGAATGGTGCGATCGTAAGAAGTTACAGCTTCGGCGTAGCGCTCGGCCTTCATCAGAGCCAAACCTCGGTTCAGCCAAGCTTCTGCATTAGTCGAGACGAGCTTGAGCGATCGCTCGTAGGCCGCCACAGCTTCAGCGTAGCGCTCTGCTTGCAGCAAGACGTTGCCTTGCCGACACCACATCGCGGGCAAATTTGGGTGAATTTGGGTGGCTTTTTTGTAACAGCTTGCTGCTTTATCCCACTCCTGCAATTCCTCTAAAACTCTGCCTTGCTGATACCAAGCTTCGTGCTTTTCTGGATTGATTTCAATTGCTTTGTCGAAAGCCGCGATCGCTTCTGAGTAATTCTGTAAATTTAACTGTGCGCTCCCGCGCAGCATCCAAGCCCAATATTCTTCTGGATTAATTGCTATAGCTCGATCGCAACAGGCCACTGTTTCTGCGTAGGAGTGCAGTTGCTTGTAAGCTTTGCCCAGATTCAGCCACGCCCGGGCCCAGTCCGGCTTAATTTGCACCGCTTTTCCATAGCAAATGATCGCCGCTTCGTACCTTCCCGATGCGTACAATCTATTGCCCCGATCGTAATCTGGAAATGCTGCCACAATTCTTAAAATCGGTGGCAGTAGAGCTGGTTGGGGGTTTGACGAGTTTTCCGTGGCTGAAGTCGAGAGGTCTGGCATACGCCTTACATATAAAAAATTTAGTGGGTTGACAAGCTTGCGGTCTTATATATTAACTTATGCTGTTCTTAACTCGCTGCGGTTTTGAAACCAATTTAGCATATCAGGTCTTCTGCCACAAATTATATTTACTTGAGAGCAACTTAAATCTATATGTATAAAATTATGCACAGTTCCCGCTTTCAGTATTCGGCTGTAAAATGCAGTCGGGAAACAAACAAATATCTCGTCATCCTGATTTCAAAATAAATTTCATATGATAACTGTACACAGAATTTTAGATTTTGCGGACTGCTTTACCGATCGCAATTCAAGGTCGATCGACCTTTCCGCCAATTATTGGTACGAAGGCTATTGTCCTCAAAGCGGCGAACTGCTGAGACTCCCGCGCACTCGAATGTCAGAGGATCTCGCCAGGGGTTTAATGCAGTACCTTGCTGCGGACGATTCCTTCGATGGCGAGGGCAAGATGTACGGCCTATTGCTGGTAGAGATGGCTTCGGGGGAACAGGGGATACTCAAAGCATTTTCCGGGCTGCTCAAGGGTTGCAGCGTTGTTGAGGGCTGGGTGCCGCCGATTCCGGGACGATCGCGAGTTCAAGGAGAGGAAGCGCGCGCCTTAACTCAATTAGAAGCGATGAAACAGGAACTGATTGCACTGAATCAACTGCCGCAGCGACAAGAGTATGAAGCTTTATTGAGCGAGTTTGAATTGCAATTGCAATTATTGAACGAACAGCACCGCAATTGCAAGCAACAGCGAGAACAAAAACGCCAATTACTGTCTCAAACTCTCGCAGCAGAAGCACTATCAATTGCCCTCGAACAATTGAATCAAGTCAGTCGTTTGGAGAAAATTGAACGCCGGCAATTGAAACGGCGGCGGGATGAAACATTGCAGCCGCTAAAACTCTTAATTGAAGCTGCCGACGAGCGGATGCGGGCGCTGAAAAAGCAGCGAAAAGAGCTTTCCCGCGAACTTCAGGCGCAGATGCACGCGGCCTATACGCTGGTTAATTTTTTGGGTAAATCGCGATCGCTCTTGCAATTGATGCCTGCGGGTGCTATTCCCACGGGAACGGGCGATTGTTGCGCGCCCAAATTGCTGCACTATGCTGCTGCAAATAATTTAAAACCCCTAGCAATGGCAGAGTTTTGGTGGGGGCCGAGTTCTGGAGATAAGATTCAAGGGGAATTTTACGGTGCTTGTGGCGATCGGTGTCAGCCGCTGATGGGTTTTTTGCTTTCTGGATTGGGTGAAAATAAATCAAAATTACCGATTATTTATCAAGATGAGTGGTTAATTGCTGTCAACAAGCCCGCCGGATTGCTATCAGTTCCCGGTCGCTATTTCGATACTCAAGATAGCGTTCAAAGCCGCTTGCAAAACTATTTTGGCGATGGCTTAAATCTGAAGAATGTTCACCGATTGGATTTAGAAACATCGGGTATTTTGCTGCTGGCGCGCGACAAAGAAACCTACAGCCAATTAAGCGGTCAATTTGCTAACAAACAAGTTCGCAAAGTTTACGAAGCGGTGCTTTCTGGGACTGTAAAAATTGATGCTGGGACGATCGAACTTCCACTTTGGGGCGATCCCGAAAATCGCCCTTACCAACAAGTTAATTGGGAGTGCGGAAAGCCCAGCGTTACTGGCTTTCAGGTAATGGCGAGGGAGGGAAATCATACTCGCGTCGAGTTTTGGCCGCTGACGGGGCGCACGCATCAGTTGCGGGTTCATGCAGCGGATGTCGGAGGGTTGGGAATACCGATTTTGGGCGATCGACTTTACGGATGTCGGGCTGCTGCGAGTCGATTGCACTTACACGCGCGGGAACTTTGCTTTGAGCACCCGCAGTCGGGAGAATGGCTGCACTTACAGGCGGCGACTCCATTTTGAGCACGCGGGCGATCGATATTTGTAGAATTACCAGCAATGGTTCCTAGGGCGGACACGATATAGAGATATGCTGACAAAGATTTGTTGGCAAGTCCTGTTTGAGTTATATTGAGAAGCGATCGAACTCAAATTTTTCAGATTCTTCAGTTGAGTAAATATCAAAATTATGACTACTCAAACAACCTCTCCACTCCTACTCAGTTCCTTCAAAATCGGAGATTTAACCTTAAAAAATCGGGTAGTCATGGCACCCCTGACGCGGAGCAGAGCCGGTGAATCGCGGATGCCCAACGCCTTGATGACAGAATATTACACTCAGCGAGCCGGAGCTGGTTTAATCATTACAGAAGCTACGGTGGTTTCTACTCAAGCTATTGGTTGGCTGAATACGCCCGGTATTTATTCAGACGAGCAAGGCGAAGCTTGGAAACAAGTTGTAACTGCGGTTCATGCCCGCGAAACGCCGATTTTCATGCAGCTTTGGCACTGCGGACGATCTTCCCACAGCAGTTTTCATGAAAACAATCAATTGCCAGTTGCAGCATCTGCCATCAAAATAAACGGAGAAGGCATTCATACTCCTCTAGGCAAACAACCCTACGAAACCCCCCGCGCTCTAGAAACCGATGAAATCTCGCTGGTTGTAGAAGATTATCGCAAGGCGGCGGAACGGGCAAAAATAGCAGGTTTTGACGGTGTAGAAATTCACGCGGCAAACGGCTATCTCATTGACACATTTCTGCAAACCAGAACCAATCACCGCAGTGATTCCTATGGTGGGGCAGTCGAAAATCGCTACCGTTTTCTTAAGGAAATTGTAGAGGCGATTATCACAGTATTTCCGGCAAACAGAGTGGGAGTTAGACTTTCTCCCAATGGTGTTTACAATGATATGGGTTCTCCAGAATATCGGGAAGATTTTCTGTATTTCGCAGGGCAGTTAAATGCCTATGATTTAGCTTACCTTCACTTGGTGGACGGTCTGGCATTTGGCTTTCACGAATTGGGAACGCCGATGATGATAGCAGAGTTTCGCGATGTGTTTGCCGGGCCGCTGATTGGCAACTGCGGATACACTCAAGAACAGGCTGAAACGGCTTTGAGCAGCAAAGTGGCGGATTTAATTGCTTTTGGTCGCGATTTTATCAGCAATCCAGATTTGGTAGAGCGTTTTACTAATGGTTGGCCGCTCAATCCGCCTGCAGAAGTTGGCGTCTGGTATTCTTTTGGGCCTGAAGGTTATATCGATTTCCCTAGGTATCAGGAATCTCAAGCTATTTCCTGAGCCTCAGATTACATGGATGACACCTGCTGTTAGATCCCAGATTTCTTTAAGAAGTCTGGAATCTGGCTAATCTAAAATTGATTGACTGCTTCGTAATCTTCCCAAGCTGCTTTGGCACCAAATTCGACGATCGCACTCCAATCACAAGCATATTCTCCAGCACAACTAAAAGAACCAAGTTCCAAGACATAAAGCTCTCCCTCTGACTCGCAGATATCGATCGTGTAAACAGATTCTGGATACCAACTCACTTGTTTTAAAACTTCCCTAGGATAGTTTTCTAAATATCCTCCCCTGATTGTTTCATCAACTCTTTCTTCTCCAAATAAATACAAAAAACCAGTAATAATTTGATTTTTATAAACAAAAAATCTCCATTCTTTCGTGATTTCTCGCTTACCACTGACTAAAACCAAAGTTGTTTCGTCCCTTTTTAATTCACTTCCCAGAGATTGCATAGTATTTAAAATATTCAGGTTAAAAACCCCGGCTCGAAATGACTTCATATTGCTGTCAGGTCGAATAAATAAATCTCCCTCGGATTTGAAGTATTCCAGAATTTCGGTTTTTCTTCTGATTAATTCGCCCAAAGAAAGAATAAAATACTTTTCATTTAACAAGTATTGACCGAAATAAGTGTAGTAACTGGAACAGCGGAGATTTTTTTCATCCATATAAGCTCCGGGAATCCACGAAGTTCTTAAGATATCCCGACCCAAATTCAGAGTTCCCATGAATAAAACACAATCATCAGGGGGAAAATATTGATGAGCTGCTTCAGGGCGAAAATTGAGATATTTAGTTTCTTGGTAAATGTATCCTTGTTTCTGTAGTTCTGCCAAAAATTCTGATTCGCGATCGTAAATATCTTTTTCAATCAACCAATTTACTTTTTTCATGACTCTTTGAAGTTCTGGTGTTTGAGAAGCAACTCCCGCAAAGAGAGCAAAAATGACTTAATCTAAACCCAATAGCAAAAAGACAGTTGAGATCGAGAACGTTTCCTTCTATCCTAATAAGCGTAGGATATTTTCAAACATCCGAGCTACGAGCTCAGCTTTTGAGATCCTGAAAATAATCAATAGCGGAAGCGCTTTTAACAAGATGGCAGAAAATCACAAATCAACGGTTATCATCACCGGCGCTTCCTCCGGCGTCGGTTTGTACGGCGCGAAAGCCCTTGCAGACAAAGGATGGCACGTAGTCATGGCCTGTCGCGACGTGCGGAAAGCCGGAGACGCAGCCCAGGAGTTGGGCATACCTCAAGGCAGTTTCTCCATCATGCAAATTGACTTGGGAGATTTGGAGAGCGTGCGCCGATTTGCTAGGGAATTCAAGGCCAGCGGCAGGCCTCTCGATGCTTTGGTGTGCAACGCGGCAATTTATATGCCTTTGATTAAGGAACCGCTGCGGAGCCCGGAGGGTTACGAGTTGACGATGACTACAAATCACCTCGGTCATTTCCTGCTGTGCAACTTGATGATGGAAAATATGAAGCCTTCCTACTATAACGATGCGAGAATCGTGATTTTGGGAACCGTGACTCACAATCCAGACGAGTTGGGCGGCAAGATTCCGCCGCGCCCGGATTTGGGAAATTTTGAGGGCTTTGAAGCGGGTTTTAAAGACCCAATTTCGATGGCTGACGGCAAGCAGTTTGAACCGGTCAAGGCTTACAAAGATAGCAAAGTTTGCAACGTGCTGACGATGCGGGAATTGCACCGCCGCTTTCACGAATCTACGGGGATTAATTTCACTTCGCTTTATCCCGGATGCGTCGCGGATACGCCGCTGTTCCGCAATCACTATCCTTTATTTCAGAAGCTTTTCCCGCTGTTTCAAAAGAATATTACCGGGGGTTACGTGTCGCAGGAGTTGGCCGGGGAAAGGCTGGCGATGGTGGTTGCAGATCCCGAATACAAGCAATCTGGCGCTTATTGGAGTTGGGGAAACCGCCAGAAAAAAGATGGCAAATCTTTTGTGCAGAAGGTTTCTCCGCAGGCGCGGGATGATGAGAAAGGCGAGCGGATGTGGGAGTTGAGCGCTCGGTTGGTGGGTTTGACTGACGGGGCTCCAATGGGTGCTGCTAGTGCGGGTCGATCGGCATAATATCGTGTCTGCACTGCTAACCGGGAGAACGGACGGTCGTTTGCACTACAAACTGTTTGTGTCAGCGACTTGACATGATGTAGTTGATAGTTTGTGCACCACAATCTCAGAAACCGGGTTTTTTACTTTGTCTGCGGGCTGTGACGAAGTGAACGTAGGAAAAACCCGGTTTTTTGCTATTGGTACGATCGCCCCATGAACCTCAAAGCGCAGGTTGGGCGATGGAATAAATCGATTTTTTATACCGTTGGCGATCGAATGTCGAGATCTTGTTGCGGATCGGCATCCCGTTGATGCGTAAGTTTTGGGGGACGAACACCGGAGCGATTTTTGGGTTTTTGGCCGTTGCGAAACTTTTGGTGGCGAAGGTTGTTGGCTTTTTTGCGGTTAAGATTAATTTTAAGTTTAGGGTGCACGGGTTCCTGAAAAGATTTTCACCCAATTATTCGAGATAATTAGATCCTATGGCTTGTCGATCGCAAAAACTTTTTTTAATCGCTGGAATTTTTGGCTTAGTTTGGTTGGGAAAACCAGCGAAAACATCCGCTAGCAATGTTGCAATTTTTACTTCCAATGTTGAGGATTTGACCGCAGTCAGTAGCGATCGCGATCGACACGAGGGAAGCACTGATAATCTTGACACTCGCGAAGACTTGGTCGCCCCAGCATCAGATCGATCGGCTTTGCCACCAATTATACCTGCAGGAACTCCCGATTTACAGTCAGAAGTTGCCCATTGGGCCGATCGCACCTCGATCGCCACAACTCAAGAAATGGCGCTTTCTAACTCAGGTAAACCGCTAGAAGAAAGTATTAGCGCCCAAAAAATTGGTTTGGAGGGCGATCGAGATTCGCAACTAATCTCAAATCCGGTGACATCGGAATTAGAACCGAGTTTTGTCGCGATCGCGGGTACAGACAATTCTGATAACAATATCAGCCAACTGCCCAACCCAATTCAACCGAGAGAGCCGGAATTTCCCGCACCAATCGCCCCCGAACCGCCTCCGCCCTCTCCCCTCCAGCCAACCCCAGCAACACCTGTTCCCGGCGACACCAGACCGGGGATTCCGGGTACAATTCGGGTGGAGCGCTTTGAATTTGAAGGCAACACGGCTTTTAGCGATCGCGAACTGGCAGAAGTTACGCAGCAATTTGCGGGGCGCGAAATCACCTTTGCCGAACTGATCGCAGCGGAAGCAGCCGTCACTCAAAAATACGTAGCAGCCGGATACATCAATTCCGGGGCTGTAATTCCCGCCAACCAAAGCTTTCCCAGGGAAGGAGGCGCGGTAAAAATTCGGATTGTCGAAGGCGGGTTAGATGAAATTAAGATTGCGGGAAACAGGCGCTTAAATTCAAGTTACGTGCGATCGCGCCTCGAACGCGCCACCAGAAGGCCGCTCAATCGCGATCGGCTGCTGGAAGCCTTGCAAATGCTGCAACTCGACCCCTTAATTGCCAATATTTCCGCCGAACTGCAAGCCGGAAGCCGCCCGGAAAACAGCAGGTTGGAAGTGCGGATTAAAGAAGCAGACAGCCTCAGCGGCGAAGTGTTCGCAGACAACAACCGATCGCCCAGCGTGGGTAGTTTTCGGCGCGGCGTGCGCGTCAATCAAGCAAATTTGCTCGGTTTGGGCGACGGATTGGAGGTATCCTACGCTAACACCGACGGTAGCAACGAATTTAACGGTAGCTACACAGTTCCCGTCAACGCGCGCAACGGCACAATTCGGTTTGCTGCGGGTGCTGCGAGTACCAACGTGATCGAGGAACCCTTTGCGGCGGCAGAAATTGAGGGTAAATCGCGCACTTACGAGTTAACTTACCGCCAGCCGATTGTCGAAAAGCCCGATCGCACTTTAGCTTTGGGAGTAAGTTTATCGCGCCAAGAAAGCGATACATTCCTTTTGGGTGAAAGATTTGCGCTGTCGGCGGGAGCAAACGATCGCGGGGAAACGCGGGTTTCGGCGGTGCGGTTTTTTCAAGAATACGTGCAGCGAAATACTCGACAAGTGATCGCGGCGCGATCGCAGTTTTCCGTCGGTAGCAATTTGTTCGGCGCTACTGAGAACAATAGCGGCCCTGACAGCCACTTTCTGGCGTGGCGCGGACAAGCGCAGTACGTGCGGCTCTTAGCGCCGGAAACCTTACTGATAGTGCGTTCCGACATTCAATTAGCCGATCGCCCGCTGCTGTCCCTCGAACAAATCGGGATCGGCGGTGTTCAAAGCGTGCGCGGATACCGCCAAGATTTGCTGTTAACTGATAGCGGTGCGATCGCTAGCGCAGAAGTGCGAATCCCGGTTTGGCGCGCGCCGAAAGTTAAAGGATTGTTGCAGGTGGCTCCGTTTATCGATTTTGGGGTGGGCTGGAACCATTCGGGGGAAAAAGCGAATCCTGAGTCTGACACGCTGTTGGGTGCGGGTTTGGGGCTGGTTTGGCAGATGGGCGATCGGCTGAACGTGCGTCTAGACTACGGTATTCCTTTGATTAATGCTCGATCTGGCGATTCCCTACGGGATAGCTCCGCTTCACGAACTTTGCAGGAAAAAGGCCTCTACTTTCGGATTAATTACTTTGCTTTCTAAATTGTCGGTTGGGTTGAGTGCGATCGAACCCTTCGCCCAACACTTTCCTCTTTAGCGCTGACGGTCAAATTTTATTAAGTGGCGGTATCGATCTTACTCTTAAATTGTGGGATTTCGCCACCGGATGTTGTATGAGGATGTTGATGGGCGATCGGCTGTATGAAGGCATGAATATTCAAGGTGCAACGGGATTGACGAATGCTCAAAAAACGACACTGAAAGCGTTAGGATCGTTGGTGTAGCTGGCGTGTGGTGTGGGGAAAATTATAATGGTCTTGAAAATTTCGATCGACACCTATGGGGTCACTTTATGGAGCCAAATGATACATCTGCCCGATACGACCGAATAGCCCAATGGTGGCAAGCTAAACATCAAGATTCAACCTACGGGATTGCCCAATTAGAACGGGCGATCCAATTTAGTTCCAAGCAGCACGCAGCACTTGATGTCGGGTGTGGAAGTAGCGGGCGTTTTATTAACAGCTTATTCAACCATGGATTTCAGCCTGAAGGACTTGATATTTCTAGCGCAATGATCGATTTAGCCCAGCGCCTACATCCAGAAATCACCTTTTACCGGGAAGACATTTGTGATTGGCAGCCGCCGAAACTTTACAGCCTGATTGCAGCGTGGGACAGCACTTTTCATCTACCACTTAACAAGCAAGCGCCTATGATGAAAAAGC
This sequence comes from Microcoleus sp. CZ3-B2, assembly GCF_036705055.1. NCBI lineage: Bacteria > Bacillati > Cyanobacteriota > Cyanophyceae > Oscillatoriales > Microcoleaceae > Microcoleus > Microcoleus sp. CZ3-B2. The sequence goes on from NZ_JAUBTN010000010.1 coordinate 43,509, forward strand.
TATGCGATGCGCTTGAACCCGATGGAATCCTCCTTTTCACCTGTGGCGGCGGACATACAAGCAGCGAGATTTCGGGGGCATTTCAGGGTCAAGACTTTGAGTACAGCACTTTGGGAGTAGATACTTTCCTGCGAATTCTGGCGGAGCATCATTGCACCTGCCGTCATCTAGAATATGACCAGTATCCTGAAAATCATGTTTATATCATTGCCCAAAAGACCTAATCTATCATTCGCACAATAAAACTGTGGGAGAGCGCGACAGGACACTGTATCAAAACATTGATGGGCGATCGATGTTCTGCGGGGCAAGCAGGCGATCGCGCAAGCCTTGTGGGTCGAATTTTGCTTGATTCATAGCGCGAATCTCTTGCGATTGCTGCCGTCGCTGTTGCAAGTACGCTTCTACTTCCGATTCGTGGTTGAGATAGAAGGCGATGGTGGCATAAACGTCAGCTAGATTCAGAGATGGATAACGATAAACAGTTTCCTCTGCGGTCGCGCCCTGCTGAAAGACAGCGATTACAGTATCTAATGTAACGCGAGTTTTTCCAATGAGAATCACACCATCTTCATTTGCATTTAAAGGAGCCGGTTCAGCTACGATTGTCAGTGTCATAAGCATATTCAAATTCAATATCCCAATAGTAGCAAATCCACTCGTCGCGCTTCCAACATTGCAGCCACCTCCTCATCTGTCGGTGCGGGTTGGTCTGTCTTTAGCAAGCCTCGCATCCGCTGAATCGCACCAGAACGATCGACCCCGGTAACTCGCCGATCTTGTAAGGACTCAATGATGGCGCCCACTAACGCAAGGCGATCGCTCGGTGGCAGTTTGAAGACGTGTTCCTTGACTTCTTGTAGTAACATAGACGGCTCCTAAGATTGAAGGTGTCTACCGTCTAGTATGAACGATTGCGTTTTCCATGACCAGCTTGATTCCCTCCACGACAGCTTCGTAAGAGCCATCACACCACTAAGCACCCTACAAGTTGGCATATTTCCTGTGGTTTCGGTAACTTGGGTGACAAGTTTTCATTCTGTTCTCGACCTTTGCCAAATATTAGCCTGTGGCTGCGGAGCTGGCAAATTTGTCAGTTATCTTTAGCGCTGACTGTCAATTTTTATTAAGTGGCGGTCTCGCTACTTGGGTCGCCAACATTGGGGCGATCGCACTGATATAATCCAAATATATAATTATGATGGAACCGGAAACCATATTATTTATATAACAGGATTTAAGCTATGTCTCGCCTGTCTTCCTTCCTACTGTTTGCCTTGGTGTTGCTATTTCCCTCGAAAACCTTCGCCCAAATCGTCCCCGATAATACTTTGGGCACGGAAAGTTCGCGCATTGTTCCCGATACTATCAACAACTTACCCTCAGATAGAATTACCGGCGGCGCAACTCGCGGGGTTAACCTATTTCACAGTTTCGGCGAATTCAACATCAATCAAGGGCGGGGAGCTTATTTTGCCAATCCCAGCGGAATTGCTAACATTTTTACCCGCGTTACGGGCGGTAAATCCTCAAATATTTTAGGAAATTTGGGAGTTTTAGGCAATGCTAATTTATTTTTAATTAACCCCAAAGGCATTGTATTCGGTCCCAATGCGCGGTTAGATTTGCGCGGTTCGTTTTTGGCTTCTTCTGCGACAGGCGCGGTGTTTAATAACGGTTTTGAATTTAGCGCTGCTAATCCCAACGCAGTACCTTTGTTAGCGATTAATATTCCTGTGGGTTTAAGCTTTCGAGACAATCCCGGTGCAATTGTCAATACTTCGAGAGTTACTCAAAAAATTGAAGGTACAGAAATACCTGTCGGTTTAGCAGTTGCTCCCGGTCAAACCTTAGCAATGGTAGGAGGAAATTTAATTTTTAATAATGGTTTTGCCAGCGCTTTTAGCGGTAATATTCAATTAGGGAGCGTCGCCAGTCCGGGTTTAGTAAGCTTTAACATCGCGCCTACTGGCTTAGGTTTAGATTATACAAATATTGCCAAATTTGGCAACATTGAATTATCAGGTTTATCGGCGGTGACGGCGAGCGGGCCTGCTGGTGGCTCGATCGCGCTCCGGGGTTCAAATGTGATTTTGCGCGATCGGGCTTCCCTAGTTTCCGATACATTGGGAAGTCTCAACGGCCGCGATATTACAGTTGATACAGCACAGTTAAGAATATTAGACCAAGCCTTTATTTCAACTGGTACTACCGGGACGGGAGCCGGAGGAAATGTCAGCATCCGCGCGACAGATGCTGTAGAAATTACAGGAATAGGATTTGATAACTTTCGGCGCAATGTTCTCGATGCCGGCACAACAGGAACTGCTAGCTTTTCAACCAGGCAAAGCGGCATAGCTGTCGGGACGGTGGGCGCGGGTGCGGCGGGGAATATTACAGTTGATACTAAGCAACTAATGCTCCGAGAAGGCGCGTTAATCATCAACCCGAGTTACGGTGCAGGAGCAGGGGGGAATGTGGCAATTAAAGCTTCTGAATCAGTCGAAGTCAGCGAATCTGGGCTGTTCACCACCGCGATCGATCGAGGTAGGGGAGGCAATTTAATAGTTGATACCGCAAAGCTAACTGTGCGTAATGGGTCAGTTTTATCAAGTGCAACTGTGGGTGCAGGTAATGGTGGAAACTTAATCGTGAAAGCTTCTGACTCGGTACTACTCACAGAATACCGATTAGATAGTACCTTCGGTACTGGTATTATCACTAACAGTATTGGCGGTACGGGAAACGCGGGAAATATAGAAATTAATACACCCTCTTTACTGATCGAAGGGGGAACTTCGATCAGTTCTACCAGCGGAGTTACATCTAGAAATGGTGTGATTCCTGCTGTCGGTAGGGGTGGAAACATTACCATAAATGCTGCAGACTCTGTGACACTAACCGGTAGCCGCCAAAGTGACAGCTTATCAGCGGCTCGTATTGCTCGCAGTCAATTAATTACCGGAACTGTTGCGGGTGGTAGTTCTGGAGATTTGAGGATTAATACTAGGCGATTGACTGTTGAAGGTGCAGCGGCCATAGGAGCATCTACTCTAGGTGCGGGTAATGGCGGAAATATCATTGTCAATGCTTCGGAATCGGTAAAACTGATTGGAACCACAGATAATTTGTCTGCTTCCGGTATAGCAACCGCTTCGGGAGAGACTGTGTATCAGACTTTATTTCGGCTTGCTCCCCCCACGGGCGCGGCGGGAAACATCAGCATTACTACACCAAGCTTGACTGTAGGGGATGGGGCGACGATCGCTGTCGGGAGTTTGGGTTCGGGACGCAGTGGTAATATTAATGTTGTCGCAAATTCGATCGCCCTCGACAACAAAGCCAGTATTGACGGCACGACTGTATCCGGTGTCGGGGCAAATATTAACCTGCAAGCGCGAAATATCCAGTTGCGACGCGGGAGCAGAATTACAACAGATGCAGGTACTTCTGAGGGTGGAAACATCAACATTAACAGCGATACTTTGGCTGCTTTACCCAAGGAAAATAGCGATATTACTGCTAATGCGCGATCGGCCGGGGGAGGTCGGGTTAAGATTAATGTCCCCAATGTTTTCGGCTTTAGCGCCGTTAGCCGCGAACAAGTGCGAGGAAATTTGGAATTAACAGATGCTCAATTTGCAGATTTGCAAGTAACTCCTACTTCTCTGCTTCAAAGCAGCGACATCGCCGCGATTTCCCAAAGCGGGGGCCCGGCTTTGCAAGGTACTGTTACTTTTAGTTCTTCTGGGGTGAATCCGGCTCAAGGTTTAGTGGAACTGCCGCAAAATTTGGTCGATCGGGCGGCGTTAATTGCTGCAAATCCCTGCATAAAAAGGGGCGAGAACGAGTTTACCGTCACTGGCAAAGGGGGAGTGCCGGCGAGTCCTAACGATGTTCTCAGCAGCGAATCTGCACCGTTTCCGTGGGTGGAAGGTTCGGCAGCGGATTCTGTAACGGATGTCACGGATGTCACGGATGTCACGGATAGAGGTTCGAGGGAAGAAAGGGAAAAAAAAGCTCAGGAAGTTGTTCCGGCGCGCGGTTGGGTGGTGAATGAGAAAGGGGAGGTGACGCTGGTGGGTGCGGAAGTTGCGGGTGATTTTCCCCAGCGCACTCCTCATCCCCTGTCGGTTTGTCAGCCGCGATGAGTCCAAAATAGTTAAAGTTTTAAAATTGGTCTAGTTGTCAGCTAAGGCTCGAAAACTTAATAAGTTAAACACCTCCTACATTCTTCTCTCCTGTAAGTTGCAAGAAAGAAGGAGGCAGAGCCTCCGCACCTGCATTACCAGGCTCTTCCTGGTAACGAGCAACGAGCAATTTTCATTCCTAACAAAAGGTTAATTATGGTTTTCCAAAATCTCGAATTCAGGAAATTATCTAAAATTAACGAACTAAAAGACCGAGAAAAATACTATATAGCAGGAGCGAGTTACCTGTTACTTTTGAGTTTTTACTTGTGCCTTTTTCCCGATCGCGCGATCGGCCAAATCGTCCCCGATAATACTTTGGGCCCGGAAAGTTCGCGCCTTGTCCCCGATACTGTCAACAACTTACCCTCAGATAGAATTACCGGCGGCGCAACTCGCGGGGTTAACCTATTTCACAGTTTCGGCGAATTCAACATCAATCAAGGGCGGGGAGCTTATTTTGCCAATCCCAGCGGAATTGCTAACATTTTTACCCGCGTTACGGGCGGTAAATCCTCAAATATCTTAGGAACTCTGGGAGTTTTAGGCAATGCTAATTTGTTTTTAATTAACCCCAAAGGCATTGTATTCGGCCCAAATGCCCGGTTAGATTTGCGCGGTTCGTTTGTAGGTTCAACGGCTGACAGTGTTGTGTTTAATAACGGCTTAGAATTCAGCAGCACCAACCCGCAAACATCACCGCTATTAACAGTTAATATTCCCGTTGGTTTAAGATTTAGAGACAATCCCGGTACAATTGTCAATCAATCGACGGCGACGGGAAAGAGCAACCTGCCAGCATCTCCCGTGCCAATTCCGATTACTAATCGAGTTGGTTTAGCCGTAGACCCAGGTCAAACTTTAGCACTGATTGGCGGCGACATCCAAATCCCAGGCGGCAATTTAACCGCCAATGGCGGACAAATTTTGCTCGGTAGTGCAGCCAGTCCCGGTTTAGTTAATTTGGCACTGACATCGGGCCTGCAGCAGGGAAGTTTAAGTTTAAATTATGACAAAATTCAGAACTTCGGCAATATTCAAATATCCGATGGAACGCTCATAAATACCAGCGGCACCGGTGGCGGCCGAGTAGAGTTAAAAGGTGGAAATATCACCCTCGACGCTGCGCGATTTTATGCGATTACACTGGGCAATATTGATGGTAGAGGTATCGATATCGATGCCCAAAAGTTGCGATCGCAAAACGGCACGCAATTTTCTACCCTGACTCTAGGAGACGGTGCCGGAGGTAATATCAATTTCCGTGCTGCTGATTCAATAGAAATGAGCGGGCTGGGAGTTGATGCCTTTCAACAGGTGGCAATTACATACCTGGTATCGGGAACCACAGACCCGTTCGGCCCGCTATTTACGCTGTTTAATGCTAGTGCTGGTGCTGGTGCTGGGGGGAGTATTACCTTCGAGACCGGACGCTTGCTATTCAACAATGGGGTACTCGGTAGCGGGATAACTTTTGGTAGTGGAAGGGGCGGCAATTTGATTGTTCGCGCCAATACTTTTGAGATGGTGGGTTCTGGAGTCAATAACGGGACGGCGAAAGAAAGTACCGGCGCGGGAGGAGGTATTAGTATTGATGTCAGTCGATTAATTATGCGCGACGGTTCTCTTCTGGGTACTACGAGTTACAGCAGCGGCCCGTCTGGGAGTATTAATGTTAAAGCTGCTGAATCAGTCGAATTGTTTAACAGCGGCCCGAGAACAGTTGTGTCAACTGGAATCAGCACGCTAACTATCGGTTCTACCGGCCCTGCAGGGAATATTAATGTTGATACGAAGCGGTTGAGTCTCTCTGGCGGTTCTGCGTTTACATTAGGAACTGGTGTTTTAGTTGGCAGGTTTTTGTTTTCTCAGGATGGCGGGCCTGCTGGAAATTTAACAGTTAGGGCGACTGAATCAGTAGAAATTTCAGGTATTTCTCAAGTTTTGACTAGCGGAATTCAGAATGCTAGCGCCCTGACTTCTGGAACTTTGAGTTCTAGTCGGGGCGGGGATATTCGTGTTGATACGCCCAGCCTGATTGTGCGGGATGGGGGGATAGTTTCTACGAGTTCTTTGGGTAGGGGAGATGTGGGGAATATTACTGTGAATGCCGATCGCATTCAAGTCAGCGGCAGCGGCAATAACGGTTTGTTTGTCAGTACAATAGATGCTTCGGTTGGCAAGACATTCGGTACTAATCCCGATGCTACAGCAAATGCTGGCTCGTTGAATCTGACGGCGCGCGATCGACTAACTGTCGCAAATGGAGCTACAATCACGGTGCAGGCTACGGGAACCGGACGCGCTGGTAATATTAATGTTGTCGCAAAGTCGATCGCCCTTGACAACAAAGCAAGAATTGACGGCACAACCGTATCGGGTACCGGAGCAAATATTAACCTGCAAGCACAAGACATCGAATTGCGCCGCGGGAGTCGAATTACCACCGATGCGGGCAATTCTGACGGCGGCAACATCAACATCAACAGCGGCATTCTTGTCGCCCTCCCCCAAGACAACAGCGACATCACCGCTAACGCCCGCACAGCAGCCGGCGGGCGCGTCAGCGTCAATGTCCCCAGTGTTTTTGGCTTTAGTGCAGTTACTCGCGAACAAGTCAGAAGCAGGTTGAATCTGGATGACGCGCAATTTGCAGATTTGCAAGTAAGTCCTACTTCCCTACTTGGGAGTAGCGACATCGCCGCGATTTCCCAAAACGCCGGCCCGGCTTTGCAAGGGGCGGTAACATTCGGCGCCTCTGGGGTGAATCCCGCTCAAGGTTTAGTGGAACTGCCGCAAAATTTAGTCGATCGGGCGGCATTAATTGCTGCAAATCCCTGTCTCGAAGGGGGTGAGAACGAGTTTACAGTCACCGGCAAAGGGGGAGTGCCACCGAGTCCTAACGATGTTCTCAACAGCGAATCTGCACCGTTTCCGTGGGTGGAAGGTTCGGCAGCGGATTCTGTAACGGATGTCACGGATGTCACGGATGTCACGGATAGAAGTTCGAGGGAAGAAACGGAAAAAAAAGCTCAGGAAGTTGTTCCGGCGCGCGGTTGGGTGATGAATGCAAAAGGGGAAGTTACGCTGGTGGCTGCGGAAGTTGCGGGTCAATTTCCACAGCGCACGAGGCATCCTATTTCGGTTTGTCAGGCCCGATGACCTGAAAATAGCTGATGTTGGAAAAATTATTTCCGAATGTCAGCTAACAAAAGGTTATATCAAATCCTCTCTTCATCGGAATAGTAAATTCACTGTTGACTGTTGACTGTTGACTGTTGACTGTTAACATCATGTATGAGTGCAACCGGAATTGATATTAATTATGCTTTTTCAAAATCTATAATTGTGGGAATTAAGCAACATGAATCAGCTAAAAGACCGAGACAAATACTATATTTCAGTTTTCAAGTGGATGAAATACAGTAGGAAGGCAGCAGTGCCTTGTCCCTACCCGATATCGGTACTTAAGTCCACAGAAAACCGCTATCTTTCAGGAGCTATTTACCTGTTACTTTTGAGTGGTTATTGGTGCTTTTTTCCCGTCAGCGCGATCGGCCAAATCATCCCCGACAGCAGCTTGGGTGCAGAAAGTTCCCGAACTGTTTCTGATACTATCAACAACTTACCCTCAGATAGAATCACTGGCGGCGCAACTCGCGGAGTAAATTTATTTCACAGTTTCCGAGAATTTAACGTCGGTGAAGGCAGAGGAGCATATTTGGCCAATCCTCATGGGATTGCTAATATTTTCACTCGCGTTACTGGTGGCAATCCTTCCAATATTTTAGGTGTTTTGGGAGTGCAAGGCAATGCCAATTTATTTTTACTTAATCCCAAAGGAATTCTCTTCGGCCCTAATGCGAGGTTAGATTTACGCGGTTCATTTATTGGTTCAACTGGTAGCGGGGTTCTCTTCGATAACGGCTTTGAATTTAGTGCAGCTAATTCTAATGCAGTGCCATTATTAGCGATTAATATTCCTGTGGGTTTGAGATTTCGAGAAAATCCTGGCCCAATTGTCAATCAGTCAATTGCTCCTAACCCATCACCGCCTGACATTCCTTTACCCGTACCAATTTTTGATAATATTGGTTTAGCAGTAGACCCCGGTCAAACCTTAGCCCTAGTAGGGGGAAATATCCAATTCAACGGGGGAATTGCTACCGCCAGTACCGGACAAATTCTTCTGGGAAGCGTCAAAAGTCCAGGTTTAGTGCAATTTGAAACTACCGCTTTAGGTCTGAATTTAAACTATACCAATATTCAGAACTTCGGCAATATTGACATGAACAGTGCATTGATCAATACCAGCGGATCAGGAGGTGGAAGAATTGACATCAGGGGTGGAAATGTCACTCTCAGTAATTCAGGAATTTATGGCTTGACACTAGGAAATATAGACGGCAGAGGCATTAACATCAATGCCCAAAACTTACGATTAGATCGGGGATCGCAAATTTTCACCACGACACTGGGAGAGGGGAAAGGGAGCAATATTAATATTCGCGCTACTGACTTGGTAGAAATGATCGGCCTAGGAATTGAGGGCTATCAGCAGCTTACAGAAAATTTTCAGACATCTGGAACAGGGAACCCTTTTATTTCGCAAATTGTTTTGTTTACTAGCACTATTGGCAGTGGAGCCGCCGGGGACATTAACATTGAAGCCGGACGACTGTTGATGAGCAATGGGGTAGTGGCCGGTGCTCCCACCTTTGGTGCTGGGAATGGCGGAAATCTGACTATCCGCGCCAATACCGTCGAACTCGTCAGTTCAGCGCTCTATAACGGAACAACGAACGAAAGCACCGGTCAAGGCGGAAACATTACTGTTGAAGCCCAACGGTTAATGCTGCGCGATGGCGGTGCTTTTGCCAGCTTCAGCCTTAGTGATGGAGCATCGGGGAATATTGCGATTAAAGCCAGTGAATCTGTGGAATTGTCGGGTAGTCTCCCTGTAGGTTTAGGGCAAACTCGGCTCGGTACAAATACTTTTGAGGGGAATGGAAAAGGTGGGGATATTACGATCGACACTAAGCGGCTGAGTGTTTCTAATGGAGCCACAATTAGTTTAACGACGGGTGCGATTTTTGGCGAAGTTGTGTTTTCTACAAGTGGGGGGACTGGAGGAAATTTAACAGTGAGAGCCTCCGAGTCTATAGAAGTGAGCGGCGAGTCAAGATTTTTGGGGAATGCGGGCTATGTAGCAAGTTCTTTTGTTACTCAAACTGCAAGTTCTGGTAGGGGTGGAGATATCCGCCTCTCAACACCTAAACTAACTGTGCAGAATGGTGGCGTTATTTCTGCGGCTTCTTTGGGTATAGCAAATGCAGGAGATATTACAATTAATGCCGATCGCTTAAAAGTGCAAGGTATTGGGAGTAACAGTCGGTTGAGGAGTGGAATTGAAGCCTCGGCTGGTAGGGCGTTTAATGCTATTAATTCCAATGCTACCGGAAATGCAGGCTCGTTGAATTTGAATGCTAATCAATTGATTATTCGGGATAGTGCAGTGGTTAATGTTCAATCTTCAGGAACAGGTAGGGCTGGCAATATTAACGTTGTCGCCGACTCAATTGCTCTGGATAATAAAAGCATAATTGATGGCACGACTGTATCGGGTAGAGGAGCAAATATTAACCTGCGATCGCAAGACATCCTATTGCGCCGCGGAAGCAGAATTACAACGGATGCAGGTAGTTCTGACGGTGGAAACATCAATATTAACAGCAGTCTTCTCGCTGCTCTCCCCAAGGAAAATAGCGATATTACTGCGAATGCGCGATCGGCCCAAGGTGGCCGCGTAAATGTCAATGTCCCCAATGTCTTGGGCTTTGCAGGAGTGGGGCGCGAACAAATCAGAAGCAGGTTGAATCTCAGTGACGCGCAATTTGCAGATTTGCAAGTAAGTCCTACTTCTCTGCTTCCCACCAGCGATATTGCGGCTATTTCCCAAAGTGGCGGCCCGGCTTTGCAAGGGACAGTAACGTTTAGCCCTGCTGGGGTGAATCCCGCTCAAGGTTTAGTGGAACTGCCACAAAATTTAGTCGATCGGGCGGCGTTAATTGCTGCAAATCCCTGTCTCGAAGGGGGCGAGAACGAGTTTACAGTCACTGGAAAAGGGGGAGTGCCACCGAGTCCTAACGATGTTCTCAACAGCGAATCTGCACCGTTTCCGTGGGTGGAAGGTTCGGCAGCGGATTCTGTAACGGATGTCACGGATGTCACGGATGTCACGGATAGAGGTTCGAGGGAAGAAAGGGAAAAAAAAGATCGGGAAGTTGTTCCGGCGCGGGGTTGGGTGGTGAATGCAAAAGGGGAAGTTACGCTGGTGGCTGCGGAAGTTGCGGGTCAATTTCCAGGGCGCACGAAGCACCAAGTGTCGGGTTGTCCGCCCCGATGAGCTCAAAATAGCTTATGCTTGAAAATTTTTCGCCGAATGTCAGCTAACAATAGGTTAATTATGGTTTTCCAATATCTCTTTTTCTGGCAACTATCCAAAATTAACGAACTCAAAGACCTAGATAAATACTATGTTTCAGGAGTGATTCAGCTTTTATTTGTGAGTTGTTACTTGTGCCTGTTTCCCACTTCGGGCCTCGCCCAAATCATCCCCGACAGCAGCTTGGGTGCAGAAAGTTCGCGAACTGTTTCTGATACTATCAACAACTTACCCTCAGATAGAATCACTGGCGGCGCAACTCGCGGAGTAAATTTATTTCACAGTTTCCGAGAATTTAACGTCGGTGAAGGCAGAGGAGCATATTTGGCCAATCCTCATGGGATTGCTAATATTTTCACTCGCGTTACTGGTGGCAATCCTTCCAATATTTTAGGTTTTTTGGGAGTCCAAGGAAATGCCAACTTATTTTTACTTAATCCCAAAGGAATTGTCTTCGGCCCCAATGCGCGGTTAGATTTACGTGGTTCATTTATTGGTTCAACTGGTAGCGGAATTCTTTTTGATAATGGCTTTGAATTTAGCGCCGCTAATTCTAATGCAGTCCCATTATTAGCAATTAATATTCCTGTGGGTTTTAACTTTAGAGAAAATCCCGGCACAATTGTCAACTCTTCCCAAGCAATCGGCCCCACACCAATCTTACCACCATTACCCGTAGAAATTCCAGTTTCTAACAAACTTGGTTTAGCAGTAGATCCCGGTCAAACCTTAGCCTTAATTGGTGGTGACATTCAACTGCAAGGTGGAAATTTAACTGCTTATACCGGACAAATATTATTGGGAAGTATGAAAAGTCCAGGTTTAGTACAATTTGAACCAACCGCTTTAGGTTTGAATTTAAACTATCGCAATATTCAGAACTTCGGCAATATTGAAATGAACGGTGCTTTTATAAATACCAGCGGATTAGGAGGTGGAAAAATTGACATCCAAGGTGGAAATGTCACCGTCAGCGGTTCAGGAATTTATAGCTTGACACTAGGGGATATTGATGGGAGAGGAATTGATATTAATTCTCACAATTTACGAGTAGATAAAGGAGCGCAAATTCTTACTTCAACTCTGGGGGATGGAAAGGGGAGTAATATTAATATCCGCGCTACTGACTCAGTAGAAATGATTGGGTTGGGAATAGGAGGCTATCAGCGATTTTATACCCAATATATATTATCTGGAACTCTTAACCCATTTGATCCCCAAATTGTAATTAATAGTGGTACTGTCGGTAGTGGAGCCGCTGGAGAGGTTAATATCCATACCGGACGGTTGCTGCTGCGGGATGGGGTGGTGGGCGGTAGCGCTACCTTGGGTGGTGGAAATGGGGGAAATCTGACTGTCCGCGCTAACACCTTCGAGATCGTCAGTTCAGCAATCAATAATGGAACAACTAAAGAAAGTACCGGCTCTGGCGGCAGCATTAATATTGAGGCCGAACGGTTAATTATACGGGATGCTGGTGGTTTGGTTAGCATCAGCCGTAGTGATGGAGCATCGGGGAATATCGCGATTAAAACAACTGAATCTGTAGAATTGTCGGGTGGCATTTCTGGAAGTGCGGCGCAAACTCGTATAGGTACGAACTCTTTTGATGGCAATGGCAAATCCGGGGATATTACCATCGATACTAAGCGGCTAACTGTTACTGATGGAGCCTCAATTAGTTTATCTACTGGTGCAGTTATTGGGCAAGTCGTATTTTCTAGGAATGGGGGGTTAGGAGGAAATTTAAGTGTGAGAGCTTCCGAGTCAATTGAAGTTAGCGGCGTGTCTGGAGTTTTGGGAAATGTAGGATTCGGAGCGAGTGCTTTGGCTACTCAAACTTCAAGTTCTGGTCGGGGTGGAGATATCTACCTCTCTACGCCCATACTCAATCTGCGGAATGGGGGGATTATTTCTGCGGCTTCGTTGGGTGCAGTAGATGCCGGAAATATTACAATTGATGCCGATCGCATAGAAGTCCAAGGTATGGGGAGTAACGGTCGTTTTGCAAGTAGAATTGAGGCTTCGGCTGGCAGTTTTTCTATTATTGTCAACCCCAACGCTACGGGGAATGCTGGCTCATTGAATCTAAATGTAAATCGATTGAGTATCCGGGATGGAGCAACGGTTAGCGTTCAGTCTTTAGGAAGGGGAAGCGCGGGAAATATTAATGTTGTAGCTGACTCAATTGCCTTGGATAACAAAGCGAGTATTGACGGTACAACTGACTCTGGCGGTGGGGGAAATATTAATATCAAGGCGCAAGATATCCAGTTGCGACGCGGGAGCAGAATTACAACGGATGCTGGTATTTCTGATGGTGGCAATATCAATATTAACAGTAATATTCTGGCTGCTTTACCCAAGGAAAATAGCGATATTACTGCGAATGCGCGATCGGCCCAAGGTGGCCGCGTGAATGTCAATGTCCCCAATGTTTTTGGGTTTACAGCAGCCACTCGCGAACAGGTTCGAGGTACTTTGGGATTAACAGATGCTCAATTTGCAGATTTGCAAGTAAGTCCTACTTCTCTAGTTCCTACTAGCGATATTGCGGCTATTTCCCAAAGTGGCGGCCCGGCTTTGCAAGGGACAGTAACGTTTAGCCCTGCTGGGGTGAATCCCGCTCAAGGTTTAGTGGAACTGCCACAAAATTTAGTCGATCGGGCGGCGTTAATTGCTGCAAATCCCTGTCTCGAAGGGAGCAAGAACGAGTTTACAGTCACCGGCAAAGGGGGAGTGCCACCGAGTCCTAACGATGTTCTCAACAGCGAATCTGCACCGTTTCCGTGGGTGGAAGGTTCGGCAGCGGATTCTGTAACGGATGTCACGGATGTCACGGATTTCACGGATAGAGGTTCGAGGGAAGAAAGGGAAAAAAAAGATCGGGAAGTTGTTCCGGCGCGGGGTTGGGTGATGAATGCAAAAGGGGAAGTTACGCTGGTTGGATACAATCCGGGTAATGCTGCTGACTCTCGCAATCCTCGATCGAACTCTCGTTGTGTGCCGCGCTAAAAAGCTGAAAAAGGGGAAGCTTTCTGATAGCCCAATACGATTTACTTAAGTTATAAGTTCTAGGGTGCGTCGCTACGTTGACTTAAGTAAACCGTATTGAAATATATTAAGCTGTTGTGCATTTAAATTGTATAGAGCTCATTTGATATCTATTCTGCGTAAATCTCAGAAACCGGGCTTCTCTCTATATTTCTCGTCACCCAACCAAAAACTCTAAGAATACCCGGTTTTTCGCCCCTTGTGTAAATCTCAGAAACCAGTTTCTCTCTATATTTATCGTCACCCAACCCAAAAACTCAAAGATATCAAATGGGTTCTATATTTTGGCGATCAAAAATCTTCTCTCCCAATCTCCCAATCTCCCAATCTCCCAATCTCCCAATCTCCCAATCTCCCAATCTCCCCCTCTATCACCATACACAATCTAGATACAACAACTTATGTATCCTCATCAAGGACTTCCAGCACTGATTTGGGCAACAATTTATCTTTAAACCAAACTACTTTTGCTGGCACATCTTTTACATTCACCCCAGCTTTTTCCAAATTTAGACGTTCGGAAATCGCTAAAATCAAATTATCGCATTCAGACTTTTGTACTTGAGCAAATTTCTTTTGTAAATACTCCGGCCGCCAATAGCCAACTATTTCTAATATAAACACTCGCCCGTCGGGATGCACTAAGCGAAAGTCGGGAATCATCACGCTTCCGGGAATCGGAATTAAGTCAACTTCTCGTTCGAGTTTCCACTCGGTTTTTAAGCTGTCCCACCTGTCGGCAAATGCTGCTTCTAACATACTATCATAGGGTTTGCCTGGGGGATAGTGGCTGACTAAACCGCAGTCGGAATTTAGGGTGAATTTACCTGTTTTCACAACACCGCTAAAAGCATCTTTGGTTTGCAGGGTTGAGTGCATACTCCACTTGGTGACGTGTAGGAGTGCGGGCAGCATTTTGGCGAGGGCTAAGCCGTAGCGGGTGCTGGGTTTAAACAAGCTTGTGGGCCCGTCGATTGTGAGGGTAAAACCGTGGTCTGCATCGCCTTCAATGTAGGTCATTAACTGAAATAGTTTCAGATAGCGAAATAGGAGTTTGTATTCTCCTGGATCGTTGCGGTGGGCGGTTAATTTGACTTGACTGGCGCGGTAAAATATGCCTTGAACTTGAGAAAGGTTGTATCTGTGAAGCAAGTTTTCGGGTGTTGGTGCGTCAAATTGGGTGAGGATTTTGTTTTCGTTTAAATCGGCGTATAAACCTGTTTTGATTTCCTCGGTAACGACTTCTCTGTTTAAGTCTTGGCTGAGCTCTGTGGCTACTGTTTCGAGGGTTAATTGGGTGGATTGCGGGCTGGGAGTCGATCGCGCTGACAACGCAAATACTCGCTGTCTCAAGTCTGATGGTTCTAGGGGGCTGACGACTTCCAAGGTGGAGAAACCGCCCTTCAGCAGATGCGCTAATCCCCGTTTGAGGCGATAGTCGGGGCTGTCGCCTTCTAATTCTAGTAATCGTCCGTCGAGTTCGCCTTGGGTTTTGCCGATCGACTCTTGGAAACAGTTGATCATTTCTGTCGCTGCTTCTAAGTTTTTCGCATCTATCTTGAGACGTAGGGGAATGATTGATTCTCCGTTTTGGCGGTGGCTTAGTAAGTCGGTTGGTAGCATTTGTGAATAGTTTTATTTTTAACGAACCGCGAAGGCGCAAAGGACGCGAAGGGAAGAAGGAAGGAAGAAGTATTTAGGCTGACTACCAGGGAATTTCATCATCTTCTCCCCATTTTGCGGGTGATTCTGCGGCTTTTTTTGTGGTTTCTCGGTTGATTCCGTAAATTGGTGTTGGTTTGACAGTTTCTAATTTGGGATATGCTGTGGGCGGCGGTTCTATTTGTGTTTTTGGTTGGGGTTTGTGAGGCTGCATTCCTCCTCGGCGACGCTGGGATGTTCTTTCTTCGCTGGTGTCTTCGGTGACTACTTCGTAGAGAATTGCTAATTTGTTTGCATCGCTGCTTTTGCGGAGAACTCGACCCAATCTCTGGATGTATTCGCGTTCGCTTCCTGTACCTGACAATATAATAGCAATTCTGGCATCGGGTACGTCTACTCCTTCGTTGAGGACGTGGGAAGCGACGAGGGTTTTGTATTCGCCGCTGCGAAAGCGATCGAGGATTTCGTGACGTTCTTTGACTGGGGTTTGGTGGGTGATTGTGGGGATGAGAAATTCTTGGGAAATTCGGTAAACTGTGGCGTTGTCTCCGGTGAAAATTAGGGTGCGCTGGGGAGAGTGTTCTGCTAATATTTGAGCTAAAATTCGCAGTTTTCCTTCGGTACAAAGGGCGATTTCTTTGGCTTGGCGGTGGGCTAGCATGGCGCGTCTTCCCAAGGGCGATCGCGCGCTGGCCATGATAAACTGTTTCCATCCTTCGAGGCTGGATATTTTGATGTTAGACTGTTTTAAGAAGTCGTTGCGAAGGTTGATTAATTCGGCGTAGCGAGATCCTTCTTCTTTTGACAGTTTTACCATGATTTGAACTATTTTATGGTCGGCTAAGGCGTCGCCTGCCAAATCTTCTGGTCTTTTGCTATATACTGTCGGGCCGACGAGGAAATGTAAATCGCTGTGGCGGCCGTCAGTGCGATCTGGTGTTGCTGTCAGTCCGAGTCGAAAAGGGGCGATCGCATATTCGGATATTACTCGATAAAAGTCCGTTGGTAAATGGTGGCATTCGTCAAAAACCAACAACCCGTATTTATTACCCAAGGTTTCTGCATGAATGCTGGCGCTGTCGTAAGTTGCCACTAAAATTGGTGTTTTGTCCCGCGAACCTCCGCCCAACAATCCAATTTCGATGTCGGGAAAAGCAGCTTTCAAATTAGCGTACCACTGGTGCATTAAATCGAGAGTTGGTACTACAATTAATGTACTGCGACCCGTGACCTGCATGGCTAATTGTGCCAAATAAGTTTTGCCGGAAGCGGTGGGGAGGACTACTACTCCTTGGCTTCCTGCTTGCTGCCAAGCTGCTAAGGCTTCTTTTTGATGCGGGTAAGGCTGCATTGCGACGCTGGGTACGAGTTCGAGTGGTTCGTATCCCTTGGCTTCGTCGGTGAAATTAGTACACTCAGCTTGGAGAGATTCTACCAGCGGGCGGTAGTGAATTGCCCGAATTCGGAATTTTTCCACGCGATCGTCCCACGTAGCAAAGTCCACCCAGTCTCTGCCCTTGGGCGGCGGGTGCAACAATAGCGTTCCGCGATCGAATGTTAATGTAGGTATGCGTGGCATTTGTTTTTGAGAAGCGCTGAGTGCAAGCCTGTTAAATTATAGGCGATCGATCGAATATATTGACTCTTCTTGAAATTATCTGCGTTAATCCGTGTTAATCTACCCTAAATCTGCGATCGATCTAAAATTTAAGCAATTCAAATCCCACGGGATGAAAATCAAAAATTTGTTCGCCTAGCCCCAGCCGGATTGCCAAATCTAAAATTTCCAATGGTATTGTTCCGGTAGGAATTATTTTTAAGTTAGATTCGATCGATATAAGCCTGAGATTCAGAGGTTGTAGATGGAAATAGGCGTTCCCAAAGAAATCAAAGATTTAGAGTTTCGAGTAGGGCTCAGTCCCACAAGTGTCCGGGCTTGTTCCGACAAAGGTCACGCAGTTTTCGTCGAAACGAATGCTGGTGTTGGGGCCGGTTTTACCGACGAGGACTACCTTCAAGCAGGGGCTAAGATTGTATCAAAGGCTTCAGATGTCTGGAACCGGCAACTAATTGTTAAAGTTAAGGAACCGCTTCCGGTTGAGTATCCGCTGCTTCAAAAAGAGCAGTTGCTATTTACATATTTGCACTTAGCAGCCGATCGCGCATTAACCCAGCAATTAATCAACAGCGGAGTCCAAGCCATCGCCTACGAAACCGTCGAACTCCCCGACCGGAAATTGCCACTGCTAACACCGATGAGCATTATTGCAGGGCGTTTGGCCGTGCAGTTCGGAGCTCGGTATCTGGAACGGCAGCAAGGTGGCAGAGGCGTACTTTTGGGCGGCGTACCGGGGGTACAACCGGGCAAAGTTGTGATTTTGGGCGGCGGAATCGTCGGCACGGAAGCAGCCCGTATTGCTCTAGGAATGGGCGCTAGAGTGCAGATTTTGGATGTAAATGTCGATCGCCTAGCCTACTTAGAAACTCTGTTCGGTTCCAGAGTAGAATACCTCTACAGCAGTCCTTTACAAATAGAAGCAGTTATCTCCGATGCAGATTTGTTAATCGGCGCAGTTTTAGTGTTAGGCAAAAAAGCCCCCGTGCTCGTTTCTCGCGCATTTGTTGCCAAAATGCACCCCGGTTCTGTAATTGTTGACGTAGCCGTTGACCAAGGTGGCTGCGTGGAAACTTTGCGAGTAACTTCTCACACAAATCCTACTTATATCGAAGAAGAAGTTGTGCATTACGGCGTACCAAATATGCCCGGTGCAGTGCCTTGGACAGCGACCATAGCTTTGAATAACAGCACTTTGCCCTATGTTTTGCAGTTAGCAAATAACGGGATTAAAGCATTGGAAATGAATCCGAGTTTGGCGAAGGGATTGAACGTACAGAATCACAGATTGGTGCATCCGGCGGTGCGCGAAGTTTTCCCAGATTTAGCCGATTAATATCGTGTTCGGTCGATTTACAACGATAAAATTGGTTCGTAGTGCAGACTAAAGTCCGCACTACGAACCAAGCGTTAAATTGCTCGTTATATCAAATCCTGTAGCATCCGAATGATTCAGATATATATTCTCGGACTCTGTGTACTCTGTGTTCTAATAAGGTTAAATCATTCCAATGCAAGCGGAAACAATATTACCAGGCTCTACCTCTCTTTACCTCACCGCTTCTGAAGAGAGAAAAGTGTGGCAGATGTTTAAATTATTAAATTTTCATTTCTCAATTAGTGCGTCGAAACCCGGTTTCTCCGATAAATTTGAGTTGAACAGGAAAAACATAGGAAGAAACCGGGTTTCTGAGATTAGCGCGCGCTCTAATTTATGTCGCTTGGCGCGGGCGGGTTTTTGGAGATTGTCTGTGGGAATTAAAAATTGTTGGTGAACCCGCCCCTAGCAAAAATTATTATGATATAATTGCCAATTAGACAAACATGATATTACTAACTTTGTAAAATTATGATTGATAAATTTGGTGAATTTCATCGAGGTTGTTGGCTGCTGCTATGCCAGATGCGATCGCCTGCAAAACAGCAACATCAGAAATTGCCGAAATTTCATCAAGCAGCAGCAATCCTTCCTCTCCAAATTTCAGTCTCAAACCGAGTTCGATCATCTGAATAAATGCTCGTTTAGTCCGCGCTTGTTCCTCCAATAACTGAGCATCTTTTTGAGATAACTGAGCATCTTTTTGTGCCGCCAGTTCGTCGCCTGTAGGAATGGGATCGCCACTAGGATAGCACCAGCGCAACCAAGTACCACCGACTTTTTCAAATTCACCTTCCCACAGAGTTAGTCCCAAACCGACTTCGGGAAACCAAGCATCAGTTTTGGGCGCGTAGGATTGATTCTGCAACTCAAAAACTCGCAGCGTGCTACCTCTCAACTCCCGTAGCGGATCGTACACAACATAATAGGGGATTCGCATTCGAGCGTAGTCTATTAACTTGCTGCTTAATTCATTTCCCGGAGTTGGGGAAACAATTTCGATCGCAATTTCGGGAGGTTTGCCAAATTCCCAAAATAAATACGATCGCACTTTTCTTTCCCACCAATCCTCAGCACCAGTAATATTGATACTGAGAAAAACATCCGGGGCGACTCCCGGTTGACGTATGCTGCTGAACAAACCAACATTTGCCGCCGCAATAAACGGAACAGTAATCCCTGTATCGCCACCGCTATACAAAACCGTTGTCAGCAGTCGCTGCTGTTTTTCGTTAATGAAGCTATCCAAAGGAGTATCGTCTTCTAGAACTAAGTTGCTAATATCTGGCAACTGACTCGGATCGAGGATTAATGGCTCAGACATAGGTAGCCGAGATGAGAACTATCTGCCTATACAATTTTAACATCATCAGCCAAGGGACTCAGGCAATATTAAGTTTTTCCACCAATGTCAGCATTCAACTTGAATTCGCTTCATTCGATCGCTAAAAAATCGAAATTATCTCCGTCAATCTGTGTCAATCTGCCTTAAATTTGCGGTTGACAGGGCGATCGAACATTTATGCCATGTATTGAAGTTTAGTTAACACTCGCATTCCCAATAAAAATTTAATTGCCAAAAACACTTGACAAATTTGGGAACATAGTGCATAGTATTAATTCGTGACCGATGCGGAACTGGCGGAATTGGTAGACGCGCATGATTCAGGTTCATGTGGTGCAAGCCTTCCGGGTTCAAGTCCCGGGTTCCGCATTCTCAAGGCAGAAAAAAGTTTGGGGTTAACCCGATACAGGAAATAACCCCATTCGCTCTGCTGAATTAACACAATGCTGACAAGTATTCAAAACCCCCTAGTCAAAGAAATCCGCAAGCTGCACAGCTCGAAGGGACGCAGGGAACAACAATTATTTTTACTAGAAGGGACGCATTTGCTCGAAGAAGCTTGCGCCGCTAAACACCCGCTAGAAACAGTTTGCTGCACTCCCGAATGGTTGGATCGCCACGGGAAATTGTGGGAGCAAATTGGTAGTTTGGCCGATCGCACAGAATTAGTCAGTGAAAAAGTATTAGAGTCGATCGCCACCACAGTTAAACCAGACGGCATTATCGCCACCGCACCCCGCACCGCCACAGCGCCGGCAGAAATATCAACTTTAGGAATAGCCCTCGAAACTATCCAAGATCCAGGCAACTTGGGGGCGATCGTCCGCACGGCCGCGGCTGCTAATGCCGACGGTTTGCTGCTGAGCGCAGACAGCGCCGATTTTGACCATCCCAAAGTGCTGCGCGCCTCAGCAGGAGCTTGGTTTAAGCTACCCGTAGCAGTCACTCCAGATTTAACCGCCGAAGTCTCCGGGTACAAAAATCGGGGAATGCAAATATTAGCAACCGTTGCCGGTGCGAGTTTAACTTATTGGGAAGTAGATTTGCGAGTGCCGACTCTGATCGTTTTGGGTAACGAAGGTGCTGGATTGTCAGCCGAATTGAGAAGTTTGGCCGATCGACAAATCCAAATCCCCCTCAGCCGCAGCGTAGAATCATTAAATGTGTCCATCGCCTCTGCCCTCATCCTGTACGAAGCTCAACGACAAAGAAGTCATTAGTCATTAGTCAGTTGACTGTTGACTGTTGACTGTTGACTGTTGGTAGGGGCGGTGGATGGTGCGTGCGTGCCCTCTCTCTCAGTAGTCAGTGGTAGGGGCGGTGCCCCGGTGCCCGCCCTCTATCTCAGTAGTCAGTAGTCAGTAGTCAGTAGTCAGTTGACTATTTTTGGGAGCATCAAGGAAGATTTTCCTAATTCTCCCCCTCTCCCCATCTCCCCTCTCCCCCTCTCCCTCTCTCCCCATCTCCCATCTCCCCATCTCCCCCTCTGAGATTTGGCTGATTTTGTTTAACACGATGCAACTCTAAAATTAGTTTGCGGGTACTCTCAAACCTATACAGTGCAGCCTTGCATGAAATAAATGTAAAGAAATGTAGCTAACCGCTCTCACAAATGTTAAGATTCTTAACACAAGTAGTATTTTGCACCCCCCAACCAAAACCTAACCTGAGATGGTGCTGAGTGGGAGTAGCAGCTAGCTACCATAAAACGAAGCCTCTTTAAATGGAAGGAAAGCGCAAATCCCCGCCCGCTTTCCTTCTCAACTAAAACTAAAGGTTTGCGACTACCGCAAACCTTTATAGGCAAAGATCCTCAGCGGGAAAAGCTCATGAAAACTCTTAAGTCCTCAGATACAGATTCTGTTCGTGCTTACTTGCGGGAAATCGGCCGCGTTCCCCTGTTGACCCATGAGCAAGAAATACTCTACGGGAAACAGGTACAGCGATCGGCCGCACTGCATCAGGAGAAAAAGATTTTAGCCGAAGAGTTAGGCCGCGACCCGACGGCGGCTGAATGGGCACAGGCAGTCGGGCTGTCTGAGGCACAGTTGCAGCGGACGATCGACCACGGCGAAAGGGCCAAGCGCCAAATGGTGGAAGCAAATCTCCGCCTGGTAGTGTCTGTCGCCAAAAAATATATCAAGCGCAACGTAGATTTACTCGACCTCATTCAGGAAGGGACGATCGGGATGCAGCGGGGAGTCGAAAAATTTGACCCGACAAAGGGCTACAGATTTTCAACTTATGCTTATTGGTGGATTCGTCAGGCAATTACGCGGGCGATCGCCGAAAAAGGTCGCACCATCCGCCTGCCGATCCACATTACCGAAAAACTCAACAAAATTAAAAAAGCTCAGCGCCAGCTAGCTCAACAGCTCGGCCGCGCGGCTACTCCTGCTGAATTGGCTGCTGAGTTAGATTTGACTCCCAAGCAAATTCGCGAATATCTCGATCGCGCGCGCCTCCCGCTTTCCCTAGACTTGCGCGTGGGAGACAATCAAGATACAGAGTTGGGCGATTTGTTGGAAGATACCGGTACTACCCCAGAAGATTTTGCCCTGCAATCTTCCCTGCGGACTGACCTAGATCACCTGATGGCGGAACTGACTCAGCAACAGCGAGAAGTCCTCGCCTTGCGGTTCGGTTTAGAAGACGGTCAAACCTTAACTTTGGCAAAAATAGGCGATCGTCTCAACATCAGTCGGGAACGGGTGCGGCAAATCGAACGGGAAGCCTTGACCAAACTCCGCAAGCGCAAGCAAGATATCAACGATTATCTAGCCAGCTAGCTAGATTGGGGATCGAGGCGATCCGGACGCACCAGATCGCCAATTCCCCATCTAAAAATCGTAAAAACCGTCGCCTTTAATTCGGTTGTACCCACTTGGTTGTGCCGACTGTCCTGCTACATTAGTAATTACTTAGTAATAAAGATCAACAGCGATCGGATAAGGTAAGGGTTATTTAATTTAACTGCCCGCATCTCAAATAATAAGCTGTCTCTGAAACGGAGGTACTCGTGAGTAATTCATCTAATAAATCCCCAGAATTTTTTGAAGAAGACGGAGAAAATGCCAATTTATTATGGCAATACGTGCAGTCAATGGCTCCCGACACTGTTTCTCAGTTGTCTAAACCGACTTCTCATGAAGTGTTTCAAGTAATGGAGCGAAATATTGTCGGACTCTTGGGAAATTTGCCTTCGGAACACTTCGGGGTGACAGTGACTACCAGTCGCGAACATTTGGGTAGATTGCTCGCCTCGGCAATGATTAGCGGTTATTTTCTCAAAAATGCCGAACAGCGCATGACTTTTGAAAAGTCGATACAAGCCAGTGAGAGACACGGCTCGGAAGATTAGTCGGTTACTAACATTTAAGCTCTGCAAATGTCAAGCCCCCCTCGGAAGATGGGGGGCTATTGTTAGTTGGCAGTTGGTAGTTGGCAGTTGTGAGTTGTCATATCAATTCCGGTTGCACGAGCGAAATGATAGCAACGGAGGAGACGGCATTTCTGTATCCGTACCCCAATAATATTGTAGGGATACAGAAATGTCGTCTCCTGATTTGGCGTAATATTAATAACCAAGAACCAAGAACCAATAACCAATAACCAATAACCAATAACCAAGAACCAATAACCAATAACCAATAACTATGTCTCTTTCTCCTGTGCCCCACAAAGTTATCGGCGTTGCTGCGATCTGGAATGACCGACAACAAATTTTGATTGACAAGCGCCGACAACACGGACTACACGGGGGTTTTTGGGAGTTTCCGGGCGGTAAAATAGAGCCTGGGGAAACGATCGAAGCTTGCATACAACGGGAAATTATGGAAGAGTTGGGAATTGTCGTCGAAGTGGGCGATCGCCTGATTACAATTGACCACGACTACACTAAATTTACAGTTAGGCTCTACGTACACCACTGCCGCCACGTCAGCGGGGAACCGCAAACGATCGAGTGCGATGAAATTCGCTGGGTGTCACTCGACGAAATTGACCAATTTACTTTTCCCAAGGCAAACGCACAGATTATTGCTGCTTTGCTTAAGGAGCGCTCTTAGCTATATAAGTCGCGTTTTTACTTAAATATTTGCGCCAAATATCACAGCAAAAGTTATTCATAGTGAGAGCGATAGAACCAAAAAACTACGGCCAATTGGGAGTATTATTATCAATAAATAAAACGCCAATATTAATCGATCGAAGTCGATTCAATTCAAATTGCAACTCCAACTACTGGTTTTCATAGAAATAAGTTTCGAGACTTCCATAATCCTCATATTCTGGTGTGTCGGCAATCGCAGCCGAAATAACAGATAATACTTTTTCTACACATTCACCAATTAATTTTTGACCGAAGAGCAAGGCATCTGGATTTTTAACTTCTACCCAACCAAATTTGTTTTCGTGTTCGCATTCAATCGCGACTGCTATTTGCAAATCAAAATACTGTAGGCGCTTCGATCCTTCTAATTCATATACTTTATCTGGTTTACCCAATTGATTAATTATCTGTTGTTCATCTTGTCCAAATTGGATGCTACCGACGCCTTTTCCGATCGATATTTCCACAAAACCTCCCTACCATCTTTCGGATCGCACATAATACAACAGATTACAGGTTTATGAGGTACATTCAATATCCCCGTAGGGACACGGCACTGCCGTGTCCCTGAGAATTGACACTTCGACGGAGTTTATCCTGAGCGTAGTCGAAGGGTTCAGGGAACCGCAACTGACAGTTATTACTGACAGTTATTTTTGAAGAGGCAGAGTAAAGTGAAAACAAGTGCCTCGATCGGGTACAGAGTCTACCCAAATTTGACCGTAATGGGCGCGGATAATACCTTGACAAAGAGACAGCCCAATGCCGTAACCGTATTTTGATTTATCTCGCTGCAAGCGAAAGCTGTCTTCAAAAATGCTTGCACAATCTTCTTGAGGAATACCAGGGCCGCTGTTACAAATGCTCACTTGAACCTTGTAAGCAGTGCGGTGGAGCATAGAAATACTAACAGTTCCTTCCTCTGGGGTGTACTTGCTGGCGTTGTCTAGCAGGTTAGCAATCACTTGTTTCATGCGATCGGGATCGGCATAAACTAAGGGCAAATCTGCGGGAATGTCTATTTCTAATTTCAGATTTTTCGCCTGAAATTTATCTTGAAATTCCAGGATTACATCTTGACAAATCGCTCCCAGTTCAATTTTTTTTGCTTGGATGTGAAGTTGAGCGTTTGTGCCCCTGGCCGCTTCGAGGATATCTGTAATCATTCGATCGACAATTCGGATTTGGCTGCGGGCTTGTTTCATCAAATAAGCCCCCAGAGCCGGTGTCAAACGCGACTTTTCCCCCTCTTTCACCTTCTGAGTTGACTCCAAAGTCTCCAAAGCCAAAGATGCCGCCGTCAAAGGATTCCGCAAGTCGTGAGCCAGCATCGCAATAATCCGGTCTTTCAACTGCAACTGCTCTTGGAGGTGTTCTTTTTCCTGTTTTAGCCGAAAAACTTCATCCGCAAGTTGCACCAGCTCAGTAGCGCCAGCAACCGAATAAATTGGTTTTGGGTCTGCCAGAGCTGCTGCCGTCAGAGCTGGGGCAGACTGCTGCTGGGCGGCGTATTCTTCTACAGCACGCTTCCAGCGGGGCCAGCACTGTTTGAGTTGGGCGATCAGATTGGTGCCGGCGAGAGTTTGTCGGGGCTCTGGATGAATTTTGAGCAGGGAGGGACTAGCTACAAGTTTAAAGTGTTCGGCTAAATCCGGCTGTTCTCCTACATCGACGATTTGAAGATCGAAGTCGCACTCTGCCTTCAAATCCTGTAGGAACTTGCGGATGTGTCTGGTCTGTTCCCTAGAAGAGGAACGCTTGTCTACGAACAGCAAAAGCTGTAAAAGCGGTGCGGGATTGGCCGGCAGTTCGGGAGAACTGTCGGTGTCGCCGGTGCCTGGTGCGGGATTGACGCTGTTGACTTTTTCGATCGGGTGAAAATAATTGACCATTGCCGAGCCGAGTTATTTCACTTCTACTTTAATTTAATACTTGCTTTAGATTTATGCTAATGTCCGATGATTTCATTACGGCGGGCCAATGACATTTTTGAGATGGAAGAAAAATGAGTCGCTGCAGGTAGTCGTGAAAGTGGCGGCGGCTTTTTTTGTGCTGTGCCTGTTGCTGACGCTGCACCGCTACTACAACTTTTACGCTACTTACGACCAAGGCATTTTCAATCAACTTTTTTGGAACGGCACTCGGGGTAACTTGTTTGAGAGTT
Source organism: Microcoleus sp. CZ3-B2 (assembly GCF_036705055.1). Classification (NCBI taxonomy): domain Bacteria; kingdom Bacillati; phylum Cyanobacteriota; class Cyanophyceae; order Oscillatoriales; family Microcoleaceae; genus Microcoleus; species Microcoleus sp. CZ3-B2. Next base: position 69,473 of record NZ_JAUBTN010000010.1, read on the forward strand.
CCCTGTCTTCGGCTTTGTCCACTAATGTGGTTCACCAAAATGAGCTCCCGTCGGTATCCTATTACCGGTTGGGGCAGCATTTCACCCCGGCACTGATGCTGTGGCTGCCTATTTACTCCTTGTTTCCCTCGCCTGTCACTTTGACGGTGTTGCAGGTGACTTTAGTTACGGCGGCTGGTTTAGTGCTCTGGGTTCTCGCCAGACACTATCTAGAACCGCGGCTGTCGGCGGCAATTGTGTTGAGCTATTATTGCGCTAACGCGGTGATCGGCCCGACTTTGGGCAATTTTCATGATGTTTGTCAAATTCCGCTTTATGTTTTTAGCTTGCTGCTGGCGATGGAGAAGCGCTGGTGGCCATTGTTTGGGGTTCTGGCCACTTTAATTTTGGCTGTGCGAGAAGATTCGGGAATTGTTTTGTTTGGCGTGGGGGCTTACATGATTTTGAGCCGGCGCTACCCTCGGACTGGTTTGGCTGTCTGCATTCTCAGTTTTGGTTATACGATCGTCCTGACGAATCTAATTATGCCTTTGTTTTCTGCGGACATCTCCCAGCGGTTTATGATCGAACGCTTCGGTCAATATGCCGATGGAGATGAAGCTTCGACGCTAGAAATTCTTTGGGGAATGGTTAGCAATCCCGGCAGGTTGGCGGCTGCGTTATTTACGCCGTTCTTTGGTAAAATTAAATACCTGCTCGGTCAGTGGTTGCCGTTAGCTTTGGTTCCGGCCTTCGCGCCTGCGTCTTGGACGATCGCTGGATTTCCGCTGCTGAAGCTATTTTTAGCGAAAGGAGAGTCTGTGCTGGCGATTAATATTCGCTATGCGATGACTGTGGTTCCAGGGCTGTTTTACGGGGCGATTTTGTGGTGGGCCGATCGCCAAAAGGAAGAGGATAAAATTAAGAGGGGAGAACAAACAATTTTGCGTTTTCCTTCAGCAGTTTTGCCTTTTCCTTCGTCTTCAAAGTTTCGCCGCTTTTGGGGGTTTTGCATTTGCTTGTCGCTATTTTTTACCTTCACGTCTAACCCAAATCGGACTTTTTCTTGGATTTTACCCGATGCGATCGCCCCTTGGGTGCAGGTTCCTTTGATCCGACAGTGGCAGCACGTTTCTCAAGTCCGGCCACTTTTGGCTCAAATTCCTGCGGATGCTAGCGTGGCCGCAACGAATAGTATTGTGCCGATTTTGTCAAGCCGCCGCGAAATTCTCAGGTTTCCGATGTTTGAACTGCGTAATGATGCGGGGAAAGCGGTGAAGATGGAATACGTAATTGCCGATATGTGGCAGTTACAGCAGTATCAGGCTGCGTTTCGGCGGGAACGGGGACAGTTGCAGGCGATCGTCCCGCAGATCGATCGAATGTCCAAATCAGGAGAATACGGAATAGTTGGCTTTGAAGACGGCGCGATTTTGATGCGTAAGGGTGCTGCTTCCAACTCTGCATCGGCGGCTGCTTGGATGAGTTTTCGCCGCGAATTAGAACCGATTTTGAAGCAAGGGTAAGCCCGATCGCGCGAAACTGGCGCAGCCCAACTATTGCAGAAACCGGGTTTTGGAGGCAGCAAGCGGGCGATCGAGCAATTCCTGCAAACACCCGGTTTCTGCATAATTTTCCATACTGTCAGCCTTCGGGCATAAATTTGCCCCCAGCCCAAAAATCAGGTTTTCAATTATACAATAAAATAGTCAATAATCAACATTAAGATATATAAATTCTTGGGAGCACAGAAATATGAAAATTTTGGTATTAGCCTGGGAATTTCCTCCCAGAATAGTAGGCGGCATCGCTCGCCACGTATCGGAACTGTATCCAGAATTGGTGAAGCTAGGCCACTCGATTCACCTAATTACTGTAGAGTTCGGACACGCGCCGATGTATGAAGTGGTAGAAGGAATACAGGTACATCGGGTGGTAGTGGGACAGGCCACGGACTTTTTTCACTGGGTGGCCAACCTCAACCAAAGCATGGGCCACCTTGGTGGCAAACTGATACTAGAAGAAGGCTCCTTCGATCTGATCCACGCTCACGACTGGTTAGTGGGAGATGCGGCGATCGCCCTCAAGCATACCTTTAAAATCCCCCTAATTGCCACCATCCACGCCACCGAATACGGGCGCTTCAACGGCATCCACAATGACGGACAGCGCTACATTAACACCAAGGAAAACAACCTCGCTTACAACGCTTGGCGGGTAATTGTTTGCAGCGACTATATGCGGCGGGAAGCCGAACGGGTACTCTCGACTCCGTGGAACAAAATAGAGGTAATTTATAACGGAATTAGAGCCGAAAAAAAACCCAGGCTGCACGAATCTGACGCGATAAACTTCCGCCGTCAATTTGCAGCAGACGATGAAAAAATTGTTTATTATGTAGGAAGAATTAGCTATGAGAAAGGTATTTCTGTATTTTTGAATGCTGCACCTAAAGTAATTTGGGAAATGGGGGGAAAAGCTAAAATTGTAATTATTGGCGGCGGCAATACAGACTATCTAAAACATCAGGCTTGGGATTTAGGAATTTGGCATAAGTGTTATTTTACCGGCTTCATGTTTGAGGAACATCTCGACAAATTCCAGACGGTAGCTGACTGCGCGGTTTTCCCCAGTCTTTACGAACCTTTTGGGATTGTAGCGTTAGAAAGTTTTGCAGCCAGGGTGCCGGTGGTAGTTTCCGATACGGGCGGCTTACCGGAAGTTGTGCAGCATACTAAAACTGGCGTTGTTACTAAAGCAAATAATCGGGATTCTTTGGCTTGGGGAATTTTGGAAGTGCTGAAAAATCCTGGTTACGGGCGGTGGTTGGTTGACAATGCTTATGAGGATTTGGAACGCCGGTTTAGTTGGCCGAAGTTGGCGATGGAAACCGAGTGGGTTTATCAGCGGGTGATAGAGGAAAGGGCAGAGGTTAATTGGTAGACTGTTGACTGTTGACTGTTAACTGTTAACTGTTAACTGTTGACTGTGAGTAGAATATCAACTTTTTCAGTTGCAAATATTAAGAAATTGCAACACAATGATAGATACACTTGACCTCAGCTTGAGCGCACTCAGAAAATTTAAAGGGAATTCGCATCTTGAATATTTTTAGGGACATCGAGCCCCAACGCAAACGCGGCTTGCTGACTTTATTTGCCGCAGGCTTGCTATTCTGGTCGAGTTTGGCTTCGCTGCTGCCAACTTTGCCACTATACGTTCAATCTGTGGGCGGTACAAAACAGCAAATTGGCTTTGTGATGGGTGCATTTGCGATCGGGCTTTTGCTGTCGAGGCCGCAGTTGGGAAAAATAGCCGACAGCAGGGGGCGAAAACAAGTTTTGCTGCTAGGGGTGTCAGTGGCTGCCGTTGCCCCCATAACCTACCTGTTCGCTAAATCTATCCCCTTACTGTTATGTATCAGGGCTTTTCATGGCATTAGCATCGCCGCTTTTACCACAGCTTACAGCGCTTTGGTGACAGATTTGTCGCCCCCAGGAAAGCGGGGGGAATTAATCGGTTACATGAGTTTGGTAACTCCTATCGGTTTGGCCTTTGGCCCGGCGATTGGCGGCTTTGTGCAAGCTGGGCTCGGCTATCCTTTTTTGTTTGCGATGTCGGCGGCTTTAGCTACAATTGGTGTATTTCTGACTACCAAAATTGCCGAACCTAATTTTGCTGAGTTAACAAAATCCGATTCGCTATTTGAGGAAAAAAACCGCCAAAAATACTGGCAAATGTTGTGGAATCCCAGGGTGCGGATTCCGGCTTTGGTGTTATTGTTGGTTGGTTTGGTGTTCGGAACTTTGAGCACTTTTATGCCTTTGTTTCTCCAGGAAACTAAGGTTAATTTGAATCCGGGATTATTTTATTCTACGGGGGCTGTGGCTAGTTTCGGTGTGCGGTTGTTGACGGGGCGGGCTTCGGATAAATACGGGCGCGGTTTGTTTATTTCTGCGGGCTTGATCTGTTATTCCGTGTCGATGTTATTGTTGTATTTTGCTAACAACAGCAATGCTTTTTTGCTGGCAGCTTTGTTTGAAGGTGTGGCGGGCGGTACTGTGATGCCGATGATGGTGACGCTGATGTCGGACAGGTGCGAACCTCAAGAAAGGGGCCGATTGTTTTCGCTTTGTATTGGCGGGTTTGATTTGGGAATTGCGCTGGCTGGCCCGATTTTAGGCTTTGCTGCTGAACAAGTCGGCTACAGAAATATGTTTGGTTTGGCGGCTGCTGTCAGTGTGTTAGCTTTCCTGATTTTTGTTACTTTGTCTAGCAAGAGTTTGTCTCATTCGCTGCAATTTGCGATCGGTAGAGGCAAAGATGTTTATGCTTTGGTATCAATTCCGGTTGCACCGGAATGATAGCAACTCAGGACACGGCAATGCCGTTTCCCTACCGCAAAATAATGGATAGTGAGGAGGACACGGCAATGCCGTTTCCCTACCGCAATTAATTGTAGGGACACGGCATTGCCGTGTCCCTAGGAGTTTCCCTACGAGGATTTATCGATTTAAAATGGGCTTGGAGGGATTCGAACCCCCGACCTCATGGTTCGTAGCCATGCACTCTATCCAACTAAGCTACAAGCCCCTGTCGAGTTTAGATTTAATCTAAAATTGATTAACTTCTTTTCTCACAGAATCTAACAGTAACACCATTACCAAAATAATGCAAGACCTTTCTCAAAATATTTCTAAATTGCCCGATCGCCCGCAGCTAACTCACCTCGACAACAGCGGGGAAGCCCAAATGGTGGACGTTTCGGCGAAAGTGGCAACTGTGCGGCAAGCTGTAGCCGCGGGGCGGGTGCGGATGTCGGCGGAGACGTTTGCTGCCATTGAAGCGGGGAATGCGCCGAAAGGGGATGTGTTGGGCACTGCGAGGCTGGCTGGGATTATGGCGGCTAAGCAGACGGCACATTTGATTCCTCTGTGTCACCCTCTGCCCTTGAGTAGCGTTGAGGTGCAGGTGATACCGGATGCTGGGTTGCCGGGGTATCAAATTCGGGCGACGGTGAAGATTAAGGCGGAAACTGGGGTGGAAATGGAGGCGCTGACGGCGGTTTCGGTGGCGGCGCTGACTTTGTACGATATGGCGAAGGCCTTGTCCAAGTCGATCGCCATTGAATCGATTCGTCTGGTAAGCAAAAGCGGTGGCAAATCAGGGGATTATGAAAATTTAGATGCGTAAGTTTCCACTCTTGAGAGGGATGCAGAATTAAAAAAGCTGCGCTTAAGATTAAAATAGGCACAGAACTACTAATATCATGTGAAAAACTATGCCTCCTCGTTGGCCCCGCAAACCCGATCGCAACGATCCAGAGTACCGCCGTTTAGATGACCGGATGAATTTTGCTATCCATGTCGGTCTTTTTTCTGCTACCAATTCTGTTTTGTGGTTTGTTCACAATTTGCAAAAGGCTGATTGGCCTTGGGCAATTTCGGTAACGGGTGGATGGGCTCTAGTAGTTTTGGCCCACGCGATTTTCATTTTTGCGATCGCCGATTATGCGCCCGTCACCAAAGATTCTGGCTGAAGGCAGTTGTCGGCGATCGGTTAACTTTTTTTGACGGATCACCAATAACGTTCTGCTTTTTATATGGCTAATACTACTCAGGCGATCGAATCCTTAGCAGCCGAAATCGGCGAAAATGTCTACATTGACATTGCCAAGTGGCATTTGTATCTCCGCGATGCCCACCTGCATACGGTGGTTGCCCAACAACTTTATTCAATGCTGGAAAAGGGCAATTTAGATACTGACAAAGTTGAAGGAGTTTTGCAAGGAATTTCCATCAAGTTGGGCGGCGGCAAGCGAGAAGTACCGCTGGCCGATTTGATTCCGATGCAGTGTCAAGTTAAGTTGATGGATGTTTTGGAGGAATTTCAGCGGAAGATGTGATATCAATTGTTGATTTGGATTTAAGTGCGATCGCCCTTTGTGGATTTAATGGGCGATCGCACTTTTCATTCTTCCCTAAACCAGCATGAAGTTAGCCGCTGTCAGTGAATTGGCACTCACTCCAATCATCACACCTAACTCTTCTCCTGTCAAGGCATTTTTGATAATTGTACCTTGAGTATTTTGAGTTATTGCTAACTGGCTAAAGCTCAAACCTCCGCTTAGTGCGATCGAATCTTGACCTGCGGTAAAATCAGCGATAACATCAAATCCTTGACCTGCATTTAAGACAAAGATATCATTGCCGCTACCGCCAATCAAACTATCATTTCCCAAATCTCCGTAAAGAATATCAGAGCCTTTTCCCCCCAGGAGAGTATCGTTATCTTCCCCGCCGTAAAGAGTATCATTTCCTTCACAGCCTCCCAAGATATCTGCGCCTTCATTACCACTAATGAAATCATTACCTTCACCCCCACAGATGGTATCCGAACCCTCGTTTCCTAACAAGTAATCATCTCCCTCACTGCCCAGGATTATGTCATCACCTTTGCCTCCAAATAAGCTGTCATCACCCTTACCGCCGTCGATGAAATCATCATTTCTGTTCCCATAAACGATGTCGTCACCTTCGCGGCTATTTAGGTCATCATTACCTTTGCCTCCAAAGATTAAATCGTTGCCCAAGTTGCCAAGAACAATGTCATTATTTTCATCTCCAAATAAGATGTCATCACCTGTGCCACCGCTGATAAAATCATTGCCTTTGTTGCCGTTGAGGATGTCGCTGCTATCGCCACCATATAAGTTGTCATCCCCGGATTTAGCATCGAATATATTGCCCGTGTTGCTGCCGAGAAATTCATCATTTTCGGCAGTGCCTATTTGAATGCCCGGTACACCGAGTATGGTGTTTTCAACTGAATTCGGTTGGTTTAAATTGGGATAGTCAATGTCATCGCAGATGCAGTCATTGTTGGGGATGTTATTAGTTATTGGTGTGGGCGTTACCGCTATTGTTGGCGTGGGTGTGGGCGTTTCCGGAGGTGTTGGTGTTGGTGCGGGTGTTGGCGTTACGAATGGTACAGGAGTTGGTATTGGTGTTGGTATTGGCCTTACGAATGGTGCAGGAGTTGGTGTTGGTGCAGGAGTTGGTGTTGTTACAGGTGCAGGAGTTGGTGTTGTTACAGGTGCAGGAGTTGGTGTTGTTACAGGTGCGGGAGTTGGTGTTGTTACAGGTGCAGGAGTTGGTGTTGTTACAGGTGCAGGAGTTGGTGTTGTTACAGGTACAGGAGTTGGTGTTGTTACAGGTGCAGGAGTTGGTGTTGTTACAGGTGCAGGAGTTGGTGTTGTTACAGGTACATTAACGTTAAAAGTTCCTAAACTAGCAGCAACAGCCTGATTTCCAAGTGCATCTTTCACCTGACTTGCTTGCAGATTAACAGTGTAAGTAGCATTATCAGTATTATCCCAACTTCCGCCTGGGGGAGTAAACGAATATGTCGCTATGCGGGGCGTACCATTGCTATTAGTATCAACACTAATAAATCTAGCAGGAATAGCACCACCTGACCAATTTACAACAAGATCGGAATTATCTAAACTGGTAACATCAATTCCATTACTATCACTGAAAGTAACTGTCAATGTCTGACTTGTACCGTCGGCTGTAGTAATGTCAGCAATTGCTGCCAAGTTAGCCGTAGGTGGAGTGACATCAACAATAGGTGTGGTGATATTAGCAGTGCGAGTCAGTTGCGCGGCTGCGATATTGTTATTACCTGCTGTATCCGTAGCTTGGGCTGCGGGAATATCTACGGTGACATTACCAGTAGCAGCGGGAGTGACATCAAAGGTGTAAGTTTTGGCATCAACTTTCACAAAGTTACTGACATTCGCATTGGCTACGGTGATATCAGTATTATCAAACCCGGTGACATCTTCATTAAAGGTAGCAGTAACGCTAAATAAACCAGTTACTGTTGGTGTTGAAGTTGATGTTAAGGCAACTGTGGGTGGGGTGATGTCAGGTGTGGTGATATTAGCAGTGCGAGTCAGTTGCGTGGCTGCGGTATTGTTATTACCTGCTGTATCTGTGGCTTGGGCTGCGGGAATATCTACGGTGACATTACCAGTAGCAGCGGGAGTGACATCAAAGGTGTAAGTTTTGGCATCAACTTTCACAAAGTTACTGACATTCGCATTGGCTACGGTGATATCAGTATTATCAAACCCGGTGACATCTTCATTAAAGGTAGCAGTAACGCTAAATAAACCAGTTACTGTTGGTGTTGAAGTTGATGTTAAGGCAACTGTGGGTGGGGTGATGTCAGGTGCGGTGATATCGGCAGTGCGAGTCAGTTGCGTGGCTGCGGTATTGTTATTACCTGCTGTATCTGTGGCTTGGGCTGCGGGAATATCAACGGTGACATTACCAGTAGCAGTTGGTGTAACGGTGAAATTATAAGTTGTACCAGTACCTGTAAATCCACTAACAGTGCCGTTAGCAACAGTCACGTCAGTGTCGGTAAATCCTGTGACGGTTTCGCTGAATGTTGCTGTTACTAAAAATGGTGCGTTTGTGGTGGTTGGGGATGTTGATGTTAGGGCTACTGTTGGTGCGGTGATATCGGCAGTGCGAGTGAGTTGAGTGGCTGCGGTATTGTTGTTACCAGCGGTATCTGTGGCTTGGGCTGCGGGAATATCTACGGTGACATTACCAGTAGCAGTTGGTGTAACGGTGAAATTATAAGTTGTACCAGTACCTGTAAATCCACTAACAGTGCCGTTAGCAACAGTCACGTCAGTGTCGGTAAATCCTGTGACGGTTTCGCTGAATGTTGCTGTTACTAAAAATGGTGCGTTTGTGGTGGTTGGTGAAGTTGATGTTAGGGCGACTGTGGGTGCGGTAATATCGGCAGTGCGAGTTAATTGCGTGGCTGCGGTATTGTTGTTACCTGCTGTATCTGTGGCTTGGGCTGCGGGAATATCTACGGTGACATTACCAGTAGCAGTTGGTGTAACGGTGAAATTATAAGTTGTACCAGTACCTGTGAAGTTGCTAATCGTACTGTTAGTTAGATTTATGTCGCTGGCTATAAATCCGGTGACGCTTTCACTGAATGTTGCTGTGACTAAAAATGGTGCGTTTGTGGTTGTTGGGGATGTTGATGTTAGGGCGACTGTTGGTACAACGGTGTCTACAATTATGGCTTTGCTATCTGCTAAAGATTGTCCCGTAGGAATCGTTAAAGTTGCATTATTGACCGCAGCATCTCTTAATGTTGCACCGACTGCTAAGGTGATCCCAGTTGAGTTGAGATCCGTGCTGTTTTGTCCTGCTGTTGGAGTGTAAGTACCCACAGCAGATGTGCCTGTGAAAGGTGCAATAGTAACAGTGCCGCCTGTGTCTAAGGCGACACTCATGTTACCGCCTGCTAAGGTAACTGCTTCGCTGAAGTTGACGGTGAGGTTGATGTTGCCAGAAGTGCCGTAACTGCCGTCGGCGGTGGTAGAGGTGACGCTGGTAACAGTTGGGACAATTCCATCTATTACTATTGCCTTATTCGCACCTAAAGAATTCGCCGCGCCGGGAGTGGGTAAGGTTAAGATCGCATCAGCAGTGGCAGCATTCTTAATAGTACCGCCGCTTAAAGATAAGGCAGTTGTGGAAAGATAGTCTAAGTCAGCGCTGTTATCGCCTGCTGCTACTGCGTACCGGAATGTCAAGGTGTTGCTACCTGTTCCTGAAAGATAACTGGCGACGGGTGTTGCACCTGCTAAACTTAGTTGCGGCGTACCCGTGACGTTGACTATTTCAGAGAATTGAACGGTGATATCGATGTTTGTGCCGATGCCGTAAGTGCCGTCTCCTGTAGCTGCGCTGACGCTGGTAATAGTGGAGACGGGGTTAACGGTGATGTTGGCTGTTTCGGTAACGCTGCTGAAAACGCTGGATGTGGTGTTATTGGTTTGGTCTGTGGTGTAGTTAGCGGTAGTGCCATTGGTTCCAACTATTCGATCCCAGGCGGCAAAGGTAATGGCGTTGGCGACAGTACCGCTGTAACCTGTATTGGGAACAAACCGGAGTTTTGTATTAGCATCACTAGCTAATAGTAAGGCGTTGGTGGCAGAAACGGCTGGGGCGTTTGTCCAGGTTGTGCCACTGTTGGTAGTGTATTGCCAAGTGCCGTTAGCGGTGTCTAAGGCGCTGATGGCGATGCCTTGGGAGGCTGCGGCGTTGGGATCGGTGATTTTTGTGCCGCCGAGGTTGGCGATGATGGTGGAGATTAGTGTGCCTGTGCTGGCGCTGTCGTTTTGGTTTTGGGGGTTGAGGGTGGGTGTGCCGGAATTATCGAGGGCGGGGGAGTCGTTGACGAGGACGGTGACGGTGGTGGGGGTGGAGACGATGCCGTCAGTGGCGGTGTATTGAAAGGTGTCTAGGCCGTTGAAGTTGGCGTTGGGGGTGTAGAGTATGTCTCTTTTGGGGTCGATCGCGATCGCATAGACAGCACCATTCGCATTCGGGTCAAAGGTAGCATGAGCGACACCGGTTGTGGGGTCTAATTTGGCGATACGGTTGCGAGGTTGTCCACCGATGCTGTTGAAATCGCCGCCTACTATAGGGTTGCCATTGCTGTCTATGGCGAGTTCTCTGACATAACTATCCGCATTCGGGTTGAAGGTGGCATCGGCAAGACCAGTTGTGGGGTCTAATTTGGCGATACGGTTGCGGGGTTGTCCGCCGATATTGGTGAAATTACCACCCACTATGGGGTTGCCACTGCTGTCTATGGCGATCACCTGAACAAAACTATTCGCATTTGGGTTGAAGGTAGCATGGGCAAGACCAGTTGTGGGGTCTAATTTGGCGATACGGTTGCGGGGTTGTCCGCCGATGTTGGTGAAATTGTCACCCACTATGGGTTTGCCACTGCTGTTTATGGCTATCGCACCAACCAAATCATTCGCATTTGGGTTGAAGGTAGCATTGGCAAGACCAGTTGTGGGGTCTAATTTGGCGATACGGTTGCGGGGTTGTCCGCCGATGTTGGTGAAAGTGCCGCCCACTATGGGGTTGCCACTGCTGTCTATGGCGATCGCATAGACACCAAGATTCGCATTTGGGTTGAAGGTGGCATCGGCAAGACCAGTTGTGGGGTCTAATTTGGCGATACGGTTGCGGGGTTGTCCGCCGATGTTGGTGAAAGTGCCGCCCACTACGGGGTTGCCACTGCTGTCTATGGCGATCGCATTGACAAAACTATTCGCATTCGGGTTGAAGGCAGCATCGGCAAGACCAGTTGTGGGGTCTAATTTGGCGATACGGTTGCGGGGTTGTCCGCCGATGTCAGTGAAATCGCCGCCCACTATGAGGTTGCCATTGCTGTCTATGGCGAGCTCATAGACATCACTATTCGCATTCGGGTTGAAGGTGCTATCCACCGTCCCATCGCTATTCAACCGAGCGATACTATTGCGTGTAGTACCGCTGATGGTGGTGAAACTGCCGCCCACATAAATCGCGTCATTAATACTCGCTGTGCCGTTGGTGGGGGCAGTAACGATGCTTTGGACGTTCAGCCTTCCGGTGCCGGTGTCGTTGGCTAAAACATTGATCTGCGTGGAAGTTGGTGCTCCACTGACGAGGATACCTTTGTTATCTGCCACTCCTGTTGGTGCTAGGGTGTAGCTGTAGTTGGGAACATTCAAGGGTTGGGTTTCTATATTCCCTAGTTTTACTTCTAATTCCCAGTCTCCGCCTAATTCAGCGCTGCCGGTAGGGTTAGCTGAGGCGGCGATGTTGGCCTCAGTGATTTCACTCAATCGCTTGACGAAATTTTTGCCCGCTTCTCCTTTTGCTACTTCGCATCCATAGAGTAGGATATCTCCGTTTTCTGTTAGGGCATTTCCCCACTGTTTTAGCCGATCGCTGAAATTTTCTAGGTTATTCTGATTGAGTACGTCTGTACCGAGTTTTAAACTACCTTCGCTGCCGTGAGAAAGGATATGTACGGCTGCAATATCTTTTTGAGCTGCCAAGGCGTTAGTAATTTGCTCAATACTGCTGCTTTTGTCATCTAAAATGACTATTTTGGCGTTAGCATCTGCGCCGTCTATCAGATTTTGATAATTCTGTACAGAGGAGTCAACGAAAATAACTTGCTTGTTCGCGGTTAATAAATTCATCATTCCTGAAATCTTTTTATCTATCGTTTACATCCAAGTTTCTGTGTCCCAAAATCACCCTTCCAAGGAGGACTTTAAGAGTGTTTCGGTTCCGCAAATTCACTTAAAAGGGGAGACTTAACAGTGTTTTGCTCCGTAAATCCACTTAAAAAGGTTGATTTGGAAAGGATTATTTTCACTGTAAATCCACTGAAAAAGAGTGATTTTAAGAGAGATGGCACTGCTATTTGTTGGCTATATCTAAAATGATAAGCCATCACGTTACTCAAATAAATCGGGATGTAAAATTGTTATAGCATTTCTCATTTGAGTGAAGTACAGATGTCCAGTAGGGACAGGGCTTGGCCTAAGTCCCTACAGCCGTCTGCTGTATTTCATCCGATTGAGAAGTGTTATATATCGTTCCGCTGGATCATTAAATAAATAACAATTAACACAGAACACTCGTTTTCTTCGCTCATGGCTTCTAATATTCGATCGACTTGCGCCCCCACTGGGCTAGTCATAGAAGCGTGAAAACCGTACCATTATATCGTACAGTCGGAAAGCTAGAGATCGCTCACTTAATTACTCGGGAATTTTTACCGCAGATGTCGGCGGATATACGCGGATGGACGCGGATAATTGTTGATTTGGGTTTAAGGGCGATCGCACTTTGTCTCAATTTCCAGAAATATGCAGCAAATTTATGATATTTATTTGCGAAAACGTCCCCGAATGCGATCGACAAACATATCAACTTCCGGCAACTTCATCTGACTCACAAAAATTACAAAAACTCCCAACCCCGCGAAACTTGCCACACTCAACTCCACCAATTGAACTACCAACCCTTCAGTACCCAAAACTCTTTGACAGCCTTGCAGAGTGGCCAAAGACACGAAAGCAGTTAAAGAACTACCAGAAGCTAACCCCAAAAAGGGCAAACTCCACTTCCGCCAAGGCAAGCCGCCCAGCTTTTTATCTAATAAGTACAAAAGCATCAGCATCGAAACAAGATTCACTCCCACCGTCGCCAAAACTAATCCGGGCGCGCCAAAAGCTCCTACCAACAAATAATCCAACAAACCATTCAAAAAGATATTGATAATACTGATCCGAAAAGGCGTTTCTCCATCTCCCAAAGCGTAAAATACCCGTACCAAAACGTCGCGTCCCAAATACACAAACATCCCAATACTGTAAGCCATCAACAAGGGCGCGACAAACTGCGATGCTGACTGATTAAAAGCATAGCGTTCGTAAACAACGCGGACGATGGGTGTAGCCAGCGTCACCATTAAAGCACTCAGCGGCAGCATCGTCAGCCCAGTCAAAACTAAAGCTTGACGAATTCTATCTTTTAATTCCGGCCAGTCTTTGGGTTCGGCAAGGCGAGAAAAAATCGGCAAAAAAGGTACTAAAATTACATTAGAAATGATGCCTAAAGGAGTCATAACCAACAAGCCGCTATAACCCATTGCAGATGCAGCTTGAGGGATGTAGGATGCAAAAAATAGGTCAGTATAGACATTAATTTGCAGCATTCCCGATGATAAGGTAGCAGGAACCATCACCTTAACTACTTCTTGTACTCCGGGGCGTTTAAAATTGAACCGCAAGCGCAATGTTCCCAAGCCTGCGCGCCACTGCGCCGCTAGTTGCACCAACCACTGCAAAACTGCTCCCGCTAAAGTTCCCCAAGCTAACACTAAACCACCCATTAGTGCGTACTCAGGCTGAATAATTTTGTCTCCGAGTTGCAGGGCGAGAATCGCCAAACCGCCGACAAGTGCAGCACTAGAAAATAAAGGACTAATCGAAGGCAACCAGTACATATCGGCGGCGTTGAGAGTGCCGAAACCAATACCTATCAAGCCTGAAAGTAATGCCATCGGCGCCATAATCCGAAATTGTTGGACAGCAATTGCTTTGATTTCTAAGCCTTCTGCTGTTCTATTTAATCCTGGTGCTACTAAATCGATCGCCTGATCTGCAAAAATAATTAAAGCGACTGTTACTAACAAAAGTATGCCGCCGACTAAGGTGGTGATAGTCTCGACTAAGGGTGCAGCTTCTTTTTTGTCGCGGCGGGCTAAAACGCTGACGATCGCGCTGTGAAACGGCCCGTTAATCCCTCCCAGCAAAATAAATAGGAAACCAGGGATGACGTAGGCGTAGTTGTAGGCATCGACGGCGACACCGACTCCAAAGGCTGCGGCGATCGCAATTTGGCGTACCAATCCAAAGACTTTGCTAATCAGAGTGGCGACTGCGACAATGCCGGCAATCCCTGCTAGGGAACGAGAGGGCTTCTGGGTTTCAGACACAAATGGTTACAAACGCTAGTGCTAAAAGGCTTCACTAAGTTTAATAGCAAATCTGGAAAATCATAACATAAATTCAGGAAATTTCTATGTGCCTGGGTTTCGTGCTATGATTTTTGGGCGTTGATTCGCTCTAGTAATACCATTTATAAAAAGTATTGCTACAAAAATGTTGGATTTGTTGCCTTAACTATTTGGTTTGGTGCGTCGCGGTGAGATTGTCTGTCAAATTTGGGGATGGTCAATGGCGACACACCCTACGGCTACTATCATTTTTTGTCGTTAATTCGCTCTAGTAACTACCAAAATTTTAGTGATTTGACTGTTAGGAGATTAGATTTTGCTGAAACTTTATTATAATCCGCTGTCCACTAATGCTCGCCGCGTTTGGATTGCTTTGCTGGAAAAAGAGATTGAGTTTGAATTAGTGTCGCTGAAATTAAACGGCGATCAGTTTCAACCGGATTTTTTGGCTATTAGTCCTTTTCACCACGTCCCAGTTTTAGCTGATGGTGATTTTCATTTAATAGAAAGTCTGGCAATTCTTGATTATCTGGAAGCTAAGTATCCCGCGCCCGCACTGTTGCCGCAGGATGCTAAGGATTTGGCGATCGCCCGCATGGTACAAATGGTCACAATCAACGAATTGTCACCGGCAATGAGTCCTTTGGTACGCCAGACTTTCGGCGGCGCAGGAGACGAGGAAAAACTGGAAAAAGGTCGCCAGCAAGTGGCTGCGGTACTGAGATTTTTTGAGGATTTGTTGGGCGATAAACCTTTTTTTGGCAACAGCAGCACGATTACCCTCGCAGATGTTGTGGCGGGTGTTTCCGTGCCTTGGCTGCCCGAACTAGGCGTGTCTTTGGACAATTACCCCAAATTGCAGGCTTGGTCGGAACGCTTAAATTCCCGCCCTTCTTGGCAACAAACGCAAGCCAGTCCCGAACTTGTGGAAGCTTTTAAAGCGCAGATGAAACAGTTGATGAAACCTCAGCAAAGTTAATTTTTGCAGAGATTTATTGCCGAAAAATTTGATTGATTATGCAACCGCAGATGCGAGGCGGATAAATACAGATTAACGCAGATGCAATTCAAGATAATTTTCATTTATTGTAGCAGGTTTAATGACCGATGACTAATGACTAATGACCAATGACCAATGACCAATGACTAATGACCAATGACTAATGACCAATGACTAATGACCAATGACTAATGACCAATGACCAATGACCAATGACCAATGACCAATGACCAATGACTAATGACCAATGACCAATGACCAATGACCAATGACTAATGACCAATGACTAATGACCAATGACTAATGACTAATGACTAATGACCAATGACCAATGACTAATGACTAATGACTAATGACTAATGACTAATGACTAACTTAATTTACAAATACCCTCCTCTTTTACCCGGAATTCTCATCAAGCGGTACAAGCGTTTTTTTGCCGATATTGAATTAGATTCTGGAGAAATTATCACCGCGCACTGTCCGAATACTGGCCCGATGACTGGTGTTTTGATTCCGGGTAATCCTGTCCTAGTATCTGCCAGCGACAATCCCAAACGCAAGTTAGCTTATACTTGGGAATTAATTAAACTTTGCGATACTGTGCCTGTTTGGGTGGGAGTTAATACTGGGCTGCCAAATCGAGCGATTAAATTAGCTTTGGAGTTGCGATTGTTTCCTGAGTTGGGCAATTACAGTTTAATTCAGCCGGAGGTTGTTTACGGTATCGATAAAAAAAGTCGTGTTGATTTTTGGCTGACTGGTGAGGAAAAACCGATTTTTCTGGAAGTGAAAAATACAACTTGGGTCAAAGATACATTAGCTTTATTTCCTGATACAGTGACGGAGCGGGGACAGAAACATTTGAGAGAGTTGATCGATGTGGTGCGGCAGGGTTCGAGGGCTGTAATGCTGTATTTTATTAATCGGGGAGATTGTACTGATTTTGCTCCCGGAGATAGTGCCGATCGCCTTTACGGACAATTGTTCAGACAGGCTGTGGCTGAAGGTGTGGAAGTTTTGCCTTGCCGGTTTGATGTGACGCCGGAAGGTGTGCGCTATTTGGGCTTAGCAAAAATGGATTTACTAACCGCTAACGGAAACTGAAGTGCTGGATAGACTGCTGGTTTACAGCACAAAACGAGAATTCTAATCAGCCACCGTCTCCGAGTTATATCGTATCCGGTTGCATCGGAATGATCTTAACAGTCAACAGTTAACAGTCAACAGTTAACAATTAACATCATGTATGAGTGCAACCGGAATTGATATTGTGGGGGAAAACTGGGATTTTTGTATTGATAAATTACTGATTTGTGGAAGTTTGCAGGGACAGTGTATTGCTGCTTTTGCACGAAGTTATTATGAATTGAAAAAAAATCTAACTGCGGCTCTAGTTGGTGGAAAATAGGGAAATTGATTCTTCTTTTAATGTTTGCTTAATAAATTACCTGTCAGTATCAGGCGATGTTTCGTACAATACAGTTATGTAGCATCTTACCAAAAAGAGCGATCGAACTATGGGAATGACCCTGACCGAAAAAATCTTAGCCAAAGCATCAGGCCGCACTAAAGTCGAGCCCGGAGAAAACATTTGGGTAGAAACAGACGTGTTGATGACCCACGATGTCTGCGGGCCGGGCACCATCGGCGTTTTCAAACGCGAATTCGGCGAAAATGCTAAAGTCTGGAATCCAGACAAAATCGTCTTAATTCCCGACCACTACATTTTCACCAACGACGAACGCGCTAACCGCAACGTCGATATTCTCCGCGATTTTGCCGCAGAACAAGGGATAAAATACTTTTACGACATCACGGATCGATCGGACTTTAAAGCAAATCCCGACTACAAAGGAGTTTGCCACATCGCCCTAGCCCAAGAAGGGCACACGCGGCCCGGCGAAGTGCTTTTCGGCACAGATTCCCACACCTGCAATGCCGGCGCTTTCGGACAATTTGCGACCGGTATCGGCAATACCGACGCGGCATTTATTATGGGAACCGGCAAATTGTTGATTAAAGTTCCCGCAACCATGCGGTTTGTGCTCAACGGTGAATTGCCCGATTATTTGTTAGCAAAAGATTTGATTTTGCAAATTATTGGCGATATCAGCGTCGCCGGGGCTAACTACCGGACAATGGAATTTGCCGGCGATACAGTCGAACGTTTGACGATGGAAGAACGGATGACGCTGTGCAATATGGTAATCGAAGCTGGCGGCAAAAACGGCACGGTGGCTGCGGACAAAACCACGTTTGATTACGTTAATCCCCGGACTAATGTGCCCTTTGAGGCATTTTACACTGATCCTGATGCTAGTTTTTATAGCGATCGCACCTACGATGTCAGCAAATTAGAACCAGTCGTCGCCAAACCGCACTCCCCCGACAACCGCGAATTGGCCCGCAACTGTCGCGATGTCAAGATCGATCGAGTTTACATCGGTTCCTGCACCGGCGGCAAAACCTCCGACTTTTTGAATGCAGCCCGCATTCTCAAAGGAAATCAAGTCAAAGTTCCGACGTATTTAGTACCGGCCACTCAGAAAGTTTACGAAGATTTGTTTGTCACAAAATACGACGGTCAAACCCTGTCGGAAATCTTCTTAGCAGCCGGCTGCATCGAACCTGCAGCGCCTTCTTGCGCCGCTTGTTTGGGCGGGCCGAAAGACACTTTTGGGCGGATGAACGAACCCGAGATTTGCGTGTCTACAACTAATCGCAATTTCCCCGGCCGGATGGGTAACAAAGAAGCGCAAGTTTATCTCGCTTCGCCTTATACGGCGGCGGCTTCGGCGCTGACTGGGCACGTCACTGATCCGCGCGAATTCCTGCGTTAGAAAGTAGCTGGTGTAGGGTGTGCCACAACCCTGGAAGGTTGTTGTGGCATACTCTACGAGGTGAATGTAAGCCGGTTAGGGCGGATGTTTTAGCTGTAAGTGCGATCGGCTTGCACAACAACAATCAGTAAAATTGCGATCGCCAAGTTAGCCAAAAAACCAAATTAATTATTCTAAAATAAATTCCTAATAGCTTGCCCAATCTATACAAAAAATAGGCTGACTCTTGACAATTTAATCCCACAGTTATATAAAAATTAGTTAAGTATTTGTGATTGATTCGCACAATTTATACAAAAAAATCGCTAAGGCTTGACATTTTTTTTATAAAATAGTAAGCTCTGAGCTGATTTGTTGAATTCAAATTCCACAATTTCAGTTGAGCCAATACAGGTTCTCGAAATTCAAGTTACACATTCTTGTAAGGTTTTCCTTGGTATTGTAGTGCTGGCGGGAAAAATGTAGCTTCAATTTTGAGAATGTCAGATTATAACAGGGTGCATAATTAATCTATCAAAAATAGAGAGTGTGAGCATGAACAAAAAAATAAAAATAGGAGTTGCTGAAGCCTTCGGTACTTTTGTACTGGTATTAGGTGGATGCGGCAGTGCAGTTTTAGCAGGAGACAAAATCGGCTTTTTGGGAGTGGCGATCGCCTTTGGCTTGTCCCTCTTAGTCATGGCTTATACGATCGGGCCTATCTCTGGATGCCACATCAATCCAGCGGTAAGCATCGGTTTAGTAGTTGCCAAACTGATCGATGCTGTTTTGCTTCCTTATTATATAGGAGGTCAGATTGTAGGCGGAATTTTAGGCGGTCTTGTTTTGTATGTGATAGCATCCGGAAAACCGGGTTTTGATGTGGCTGCTTCGGGATTTGCTTCCAACGGTTTTGGAGAACATTCTCCCACAGGTTACGGACTTTTGGCGGCAGCTTTGACGGAAATTGTACTGACGGCTTTTCTGTTATTTACCATCATGGGTACTACCGATCCCAATTATCCCGTGGGTTTGGGCGGAATTCCGATCGGCTTGATGCTGGTGTTGATTCACTTAGTCGGAATTCCCGTAACCAATACTTCAGTCAACCCGGCTAGAAGTATCGGTGTGGCACTTTTTCAAGGCGGATGGGCAATTCAACAGTTGTGGGCGTTTATTGTGTTCCCGGTGATTGGTGGAATTATCGGGGTTTTGGCTTATAATTTAATTAAAAACACGAGGGAAGAAATTTGATCTAGAATTAGAAACAGACTGGGTTTCTTGAACTTTTTATGGGTTGTAGGATTTATCATAAAATTTAAGAAACTCGGTTTGTCGATCGCCCAACTCGATCCAATTACAAATATTTAGTAAATAAGAGCGATGATTGCGATCGTGATGGGAGTCTCCGGTTCGGGAAAAACTACTGTTGGCAAGTTGCTGGCGCAATCTCTCAATTGGGATTTCAGCGATGCCGACGATTTTCACCCGCCAGCCAACATCAAAAAAATGAGTCGGGGCATTCCTTTAGAAGATGCCGATCGCATTCCGTGGCTTTTGCAACTGCAAAGTGAAATAGACACCTGGTTATTAGAAAATAAAAATGTCGTGTTAGCTTGTTCTGCCTTAAAAGCATCTTACCGCGAAATGCTCTGCCGAGACCAGCAGCAAATTAAAATAGTTTATCTCAAAGCTTCTTTTGAGCTATTAACAGCCAGGTTAAAAACTCGCGAAAATCACTACATGAAAGCAGACTTGCTGTCAAGTCAGTGCGCTACTCTCGAAGAACCAGAAACTGCAATTATTATAGATGCTTCGCAGCCACTAGAGGTAATGGTGCGCCAGATTGAAAATCATCTAGTTGGCGGTTAATTTACGACCAAAAAATAGGTTTGTACTAAGGACTGTAGTCCTTCTTTATGCGGGCTCAAGTCCTCACTACGAACCTATAGATGTTTGGCGGGATGTTTTTTGTACAAATACAAGAAAGCTTCTACTTCAGCGGCGGTTGGTTGAGCTGCAATTGCTCCAGGCTTCATCGCTGTCATCGCACCCACCGCGCTCGCATAGGTGACAATTTGTTTTGCTATTTCTGAATCTGCTAAATTCTTAATTCCCTGCTTGCACAACTGTTGCACAAAACCAGCGACAAATCCGTCGCCGGCACCTGTTGTATCCTCAATATCTACTGCAAAGGCGGGGATTTTACCTTCATTTTCCGACAAACAATAGGAGCAACCTTTATCGCCCGCTGTCACCAAAACACCTTCTACAGAATCGAGGCGGTAGGTAATAGCTCCAGCGTCGGTAGTTGCAAACAACCATTCGGCTTCTTCGTCAGATAACTTGAGAAAATCTACTTTTTTTAAGAGTTCTATAATGCGCGCTTTTGCTTCGTCTGGATTTGCCCAAAACACCGGACGCCAATTGATGTCAAGTATAATTTTAACGTCGTAACGTTCTGCTAGTTCGATCGCTCTTTCTATAGCCTTTCGACTTTCAGGATAAGCTAATTCTAAAGTGCCTAGCACTAAAAACTCCGCATTTTCAAACAGCACTTCGGGAATTTGGGCAGCCTGGAGGCGAGTGTCGGCAAAATCCGCAGTATCCAATTTACCAAAACCTGCAAAAGAGCGATCGCCCGCTTCATTCCGCAACACATAAACTTGCCGCGTCGGCGCACTCGGATGGCGCTGCACTCCAGCGGTATCAACCCCTACTTCTTGCAATACCTGCACCAGGGAATTCCCCAACTCATCCCCCCCACCCACAGCACCGATAAATGCCGCCTCAGTGCCCAATTTAACCAAAGCACAGGCAACATTAGCAGGAGCGCCGCCGGGATATGCCGTCCAAGATTCTACCTCTTCGAGAGATGCTCCTGGTTTGTCTGCTAAACAATCAAATAAAATTTCACCCAGACACAAAACGCGAGGATAAGTCATATTTATTTTTGATTTTGGATTTTTGATGTCACAGCAGCAGACAACTCAATAATTATTTTTAGCCCATCCGATAAAAATTGTCAGCTATTTTTTTAATCGCTGCTCCCTATAATATCAGACTTGCTGATACGGGCAGTTACACGCTCAACGCACAAGTGCAGTGCGGGCGTATCAGTAGTTTTACGTACCAACATCTCCGGGTTTTTGGGCCCGGATGTCAGGTGCATTCAGGTAAAGCTAGCATCCGCCATCCCACGCGCCTGCTGCTGGTGCGTCTTGCAGTGTCGCGCCTTCTTTTCCACGAAGCCGCGATTCTGCAAGCGAGTTGGTGCTTGCACTGCGAAAAAGCAGCCGCAGCAGATTTAATTTTCTCTTCATACTCGATCGCTCATCCTCTAGAATTGTATATAGGTAAATATGCACACATAGGAAAAATTTATGAACGGGAGCGTCTCCAGCACCCCTGTCACCCTTTCGGACAGAGAATTGCAAGTGGTAGAGTTAGTAGCGGCGGGATTGACCAATGAGAAAATCGCTGAAAAGTTAGAAATTAGCAAGCGTACTGTTGACAACCACATTAGCAATATCTTGAACAAGACGCCCGCTGACAATCGAGTTTCGCTGGTGCGCTGGGCCTTGCAGTGGGGGAAGGTATGTATGGAGAATATTAACTGCTGCCCTCTACCGGGGCCGATCGATAAAGAAGTATCTTAAATAGGGATTTTGGTTGGGGACAGGCAAAGTAATGATGCAAACGGCACAAGAAAAACAACTCCGCTATCAAATTCAATCGCCGGGATTGCCGCTGACGGTATATCGCGAAGTAGCAGCCCATTTGCGTCAAGTTGAAGGCGTGGAAATCGGTTTAATTCCGCAGCAGTCGCAGCGGTTTGATTACAGCGACAGCCAAATTGGAGGTTTGTGGATACAGTATCCTGAAGGCTTCGATTTGGTCGATCGCCAGCGGGTCGATCGCATTTTGGCTTATTATGGCGATCGTTACGGAGCTTGGGAATTATTAAGTCAGTAGTCATTAGTCAGTAGTCATTAGTCATTAGTCATTAGTCAGTAGTCATTAGTCAGTAGTCAGTAGTCATTAGTCATTAGTCATTAGTCATTAGTCAGTAGTCATTAGTCATTAGTCAGTAGTCATTAGTCATTAGTCATTAGTCATTAGTCATTAGTCATTAGTCATTAGTCATTAGTCATTAGTCATTAGTCATTAGTCACTAGCTAAAAGTTAAGGACAGAGAACTAACGAATATAGAAGTTATTAACGGGAGCATCTCAGTTTAAGTATTGTATTAGTAGTGCTGTATAAAGCTCCAATAGCTTGTACAGATAGAGCGGGGAAAATACTACAATATCATTCCAATCTAAATGGATCAATCCTAGACAATAGAATGTGAGAAACCCGATTTCTTAGATTTGGATGCGTCAGTTTTGTAAATTTCCTACGAGCAATGATCAACGACCCATGACCAATGAATAATGATAACTGCCAACTGCCAAATGCCAACTGCCAACTAACAACTAACAACTAACAACTAACAACTGACAACTAACAACTGACAACTAACAACTAACAACTAACAACTAACAACTAACTAAAAAAATGAGTGCAATTAAAACTTTAACGGGAACGCGGGATATTTTGCCCGCTGAAATTCGATATTGGCAAAACATAGAAGCAGTCGCTAGAACAATTTTGAAAAAAGCGGCTTATCGGGAAATTCGGACGCCGATATTTGAACAAACATCTTTATTTGAACGCGGCATTGGGGAAGCGACCGATGTCGTGGGCAAAGAAATGTACACTTTTAAAGATAAGGGCGATCGATCGATTACTCTGCGCCCAGAAGGAACAGCGGGAGTGGTGCGAGCTTTTATTCAAAACAGTTTAGAAGCTCAAGGTGGATTGCAGCGTCTTTGGTACGCTGGGCCGATGTTTCGCTACGAACGTCCTCAGCAGGGACGGATGCGCCAATTTCATCAAATTGGCGTGGAAGTCTTGGGAAGTGCCAATCCCCGGGCGGATGTCGAGGTAATTGCGATCGCCTGTGATATCCTGCAAGCGATCGGTTTAAAAAATTTGCGACTCGATATTAACTCTGTCGGAAACAAGGAAGACCGACAAAATTATCGGCAAGCTTTGATCGATTATTTTACACCGCACAAATCCGAATTAGACGCCGATTCTCAAGACCGCTTGACTCGCAATCCGCTGCGGATTTTGGACAGCAAAAATCAGCGCACTCAAGAAATTGTTAAGGGCGCGCCGAGTATTTTAGAATATTTGGGTGACGAATCGCGAGTTCACTTCGAGCAAGTGCAGCAAATGCTCACAAATTTAAGAATTAAATATCAGTTAAATCCCAGATTGGTGCGCGGTTTAGATTACTATACCTACACCGCCTTTGAAATCATTTCCGACGATTTGGGAGCCCAAGCAACAGTTTGTGGAGGCGGCCGCTACGACGGTTTAGTCAAGGAATTGGGCGGCCCAGATACCGCAGCAGTTGGTTGGGCGATGGGAATCGAAAGGTTGATTATCCTGTTGCAAAAGTTGCAACCTTTACCCGCGCCGAAGTTAGATTTCTATTTGGTATCCAGGGGCGAAAAAGCAGAACAGCAATCAATCTTGTTAGCGCAAAAATTGCGGAGTGCTGGGTTTAGCGTCGAGATAGATTTGAGCGGCAGTGCGTTCGGAAAACAGTTTAAAAGAGCCGACAGAAGCGGTGCTGTTGGGTGTTTGGTTTTGGGTGATGCGGAAGCTGAAAGTGAGACGGTACAATTGAAGTGGTTGGCGAGTGGCGAACAAAGTGCGATCGCCCAATCGGAACTGCTAGCAATGACCACCGAACTACAGCAGAAAATTAACAACCCTTAGAACGATCGCTTGTAGCCGAGTCTAGATCCCCCTAAATCCCCCTTAATAAGGGAGACTTTGACCGCACTCTTGTCCCCCCCCTTATTAAGGGTGGCAGGGGGGATCGAGACTCGGCTACAAACAAAAGAGACAGTCAATTAACATCCCAAAAACCAAGAGATATAATTTAATCATTAAAACCACTAACCTCAGATAAACTATGTCTTTAGCAACTAAAAACCCTGAAACAAAACTCACAATCACCTGGCCGCTACTCCCAGAAGATTTCCAACTACCCGATGACCCCGTGGAAGACGAAAGCCAACCATTATTAGCCTCGGCTTTGCGCCAACCGCTAACAGCATTTCCTGAATTAATGCGGGATGCCTTAATAGTTTCTAACTTTGCCTTGTGTGCCGGCATAAGTTTCCCAGGTTCAAGCAGCGACGAACAGCGTATTATTTGCAAAGCACCCGATTGGATGTACGTAAAACCAGTAAATCCCAAAAATGTCTCGCAAGTCCGCCGCAGTTACACGCCACACACAGAAGGAACCATCCCCCAAATCGTGATGGAGTTTCTTTCAGAAACCTACGGGGAAGAATACTCTGTTGAGTTTACCTCGCGGGTGGGAAAGTGGTATTTTTACGAGCAAGTAATTAAAGTCCCCAGATACGTCATATTCCGAGCAAAAACAGCTCATTTAGAAGTTTACGCTTTAGAATCAGATCACTACAACTTGCAAAAACCCGATGATAACGGACGTTATTGGATACCGGGATTAAATTTGTTTTTAGGAGTTTGGGAAGGAACCCACGAAGGGAGAACAGGCTGTTGGTTGAGATGGTGGGATGCAGAAGGCGAGTTGTTGCTGTGGTCGGAAGAAAGAGTAGAACAAGAACGTCAGCGGGGCGATCGCCAAAAACTCCGCGCTGAAAGATTGGCCGAAAAACTGCGTCAAGCCGGGATCGAGTTAGATGATGAAGAGTGAAATATCAATTGATGAGTCGAATTCGATGTGGTACGATCGCACTCTTGTAGTGCGGGCATCCCGTCCGCCCTTGGCTAACTTTACACTCCTATGTTAATCGAACGTCTCCAGCCGATCGCCTGGACAACAAAACCGCAACTCATATCCTTATTTTCTGGTTGCGGCGGCATGGATTTGCCATTCCACCAAGCCGGATTTGAGGTAGTTTGGGCGATCGACTCCAACAAATACGCCTGCCAAACATTCAGCAGAAATATCGCCGATGTCATAGTTAATGACAGCATAGAAAATATAGACATTGCACAAGTTCCCGAAGCTGAAATATGTATAGGAGGGTTCCCCTGTCAAGATTTCTCCCTAATTTGGAAGCGCCCCGGCCTTGAAGGAACCAGAGGCAATTTATACACATATTTTCTAGATTTTGTCAATAAAAAGAAGCCCAAAGCTTTTGTAGCAGAAAATGTCAAAGGTTTATTAAGCGCCAATAACTATCAAGCAATCAAACAAATAATTTCCGACTTTGAAAGTATAGCACCAGGTTACTTAGTTAAACCTAAACTTTACAACTTTGCCGATTACGGAGTGCCGCAATTTCGGCAAAGAGTATTATTAGTTGGCATTCGGATGGATACAGGATTTAACTTTGTGCATCCTCAGCCAAAATACGGTATAAATCGCAAAAATCCTTATCGAACTGCGGGCGAAGCGCTCAAGAATGTAGAAACAGTTCTCGACAATAACAAACATCATAAAATTCATACCCGAACCGTTGAAATTTTAAATCGAATTAAACCGGGAGGCAATTTTTCTGATATTCCCAAGGACAGTCCCTACTATGTCAAAGGCATGATCAGTCACGTTTATCGGCGAATTCATCCCGATAAACCATCATCGACAATTATTGCTGGTGGCGGTGGTGGAACTTGGGGTTATCATTATTTAGAACCCCGTTCTTTGACAAATCGCGAAAGAGCAAGATTGCAAACATTTCCCGATAATTTTGTTTTTGAAGGTTCTACTACTGAAGTGCGGCGACAGATTGGGAATGCAGTACCGCCGCAGGGAATTGCTGCTGTAGTCGAGTCTTTAATTCCACTATTTAAGGGGGATTATCCGCAAGTTGATTTATATGAAATGAGTCAAAAGTTGCAGGGGATGTCTATTCAAGAACGCTTAAAATGGGCTGAATTAGAACTTACTGAAAACATTTTACAATTAACCAGTAGTTTATAGTATAGTAAGTATAATATTTTATTCATTAACAGTCCTGGACGCATAAATACCAAAGAAACCGGGTTTTTCACCAGTGTCAAAGCCTCAAAAGCAGTAGTTTCGTAAAAAACTCGGTTTCTGGGCCCATGCAAGTCCTACACAATATATCAGGAGCCCCGGTTTCTGGGTCCATGCAAGTCCTACACAATATATCAGGAGCCAAAGTAAATAATACAGTTTGTCAAAGGCTACTACAGCGATTTTAAATTACCCAGTAACTCAGATATTCCTGAGCAATTACAGGAAACTCTTCACAGCGTTTGGGAAAGAAAGTATCGTGATTTATACGAAAGAGGCGGAAACAGCGATGTAGAAGAAGCTTTTGTAGAAGTAATGACAGCATTTGGAATGCCTAATGATGCAATATCCCATCAGCGATATGTCTACATGGCCTATGGAATAGCATTGGCAGCTAAACCGACTATTAAACATTACTTTCCTGAAGAAAACAAGACTGATATCATTCAAGGAATTGTATCTTGTTGGCTAAAAGATGGCGGTGAAATCCCAGAAACTTGGGCTGATACCTTGTTTCCTAATATCAACAAAATTGGGAAATATCAAGCTACTGACGAAGCTTATAATATTTTCTACGGCTTGCTGTAAACACTCAACATGAAAATAGCTTATAATGCCATCTTGGATATTTTGTATGATGCCATTACGGGAGATGCTATTTCTGGTTTTGCTGCGGCCGGGCGAGATATGTTTAATTGGTGGTTGATAGAAGTAATTCCTGCTGCATACTGTTTAAAGCTGCCATCTACTTTGTATTCGGGGAAATGGGAATTTCCGCCGCTGAGTAAGTGCGCGGAATTGAGTGGCGTAAATCAACCAAATAACTAATCAGGCACCATCAAACCCTTCAATATTCTCCCCTTCTCCTCCTCCCTCAACCCCTTAGACTGCACCAAAACCCCAAAACCGCCCAAACCCATCGGATCGATCGCTCTATGCAAAGCCTCCCTGCGCCGCAAAAACGTTGCCACATCCAACACTTCCGCATCATTTGTGGACAAAGAAGCAAGGCGATCGCCCAAACCCAACGCCATCAAAAACAAAGCCTGCTGAGTCAAACCCATTACCTTCAAACCGTACAATTCACCCTGCTTTTCCAACGCCGTAAAATTAACATGAGCCGTTAAATCCTGCCGCCCCACATTAATATAAGGATTGTTGTGATATCGGTGGCGGTAATAACACTGTAGCGTCCCCTCGCTGCGCCTCGGATTGTAATAGCGGTGCGCCGGATGTCCGTAATCAATTGTTAACAGATATCCCCGCTGCAATTTTTCGGCAACTGTTTTTATCCAGTCTAAAGCTGCTAAATTAACCTCACTGCGATATCCGTCCGCATAAACAGTCGCGGACAAATCTATTTCCAATAAATCAAAATATTCGGCAATCTTAGGGTTAGAAATTTCGTCGCATACTTCAATAAACTTGCTTCCAGATTCTTTGTTTGGTTCTTCGTCGGCGGCAACATAAATTTCCCTAATTTGCCCTTCTTTTACGACAAATTGATGCACTGGAAAAGCATCGACTAATTCGTTAGAATAAAAGCAGCCGACGATAGAGTTATTAGCTATTTCATCCCAATTGCACCATTTGATATTTTTAAATTTGGCTAAATTTTGCTGCTGTTCCGCTTGGAGGATAGGGGAAATTTCAACAATAATGTATTCTAAAACTTTAAATAAATCGGGATATTGCCGTTGCAGGTATTGCAGCAAATCTACGGCAAATGTTCCCAGCCCTGCGCCCATTTCTACAATAGTAAAAGGATGAGGTTTGCCGAGAATTTGCCACATTTCCACAAATTGCTCGCCCAAAACTTCGGCAAAATCAGCACTCCAGTGAGGCGAGGTGATAAAATCGCCTTGTTTGCCGATCGGCGGGCGATCGCTATTGTAGTAACCCTGCTGCGGATGATATAATGCCAAATTCATATATTCAGCAAAAGTAATACGCTGCTGGGGACTGGCGGCAATTCTTTCGCAGATTAAAGCGCAGAGTTCCGGGTTACTATCGTTAATATCTGATTGCTGGGATGTCATAATTAAATTAAAGTTAATGTTATTTTATTTATGAAATAAAGATTTTTTTTAACCGCAGAGGGCGCAGAGGACACAGAGGAAGAGAAAAGACTGAGGTTTTGATTGATGTTCGGAAATTTGGGGTTGCTATACATGACTTACGCAGAACTTTTGTATATTATTAAATCATTACCCTTTGAATACCTACAAATTCAGGTAATTTTTCATTACCCTCTTCTTCTAAACAAAGTGCAATAACTTCTTTAATATTGGCAATCAACTCATCAATAGTCTCTCCTTGGCTATAACAGGCTTTTAGCTGTGGGACTTCCCCGACATAATAGCCATCTTCATCTCGTTCAATAATGACGTAGAACTCTTGCTTGCTGACATTCATTCTGCAACCTCTTTGTTCTTTAAATTTTACTATATCATTATTAACAGTCAGGGCTTTAGTCATACTCGTTTAATAACTAAAGCCCTTACTGCTAACAGCGGGTCTACCTGTCAACCGAGCCCATAATAATGTCGATACTCCCCAAAATTGCCACCAAATCCGCAATCTTCACGCCGCGCACAATGTGAGGCAAAATCTGCAAGTTATTGAAATCCGCAGCCCGAATCTTCCAGCGCCAAGGAAATGTACTATCATCGCCGATAATATAGATTCCCAACTCACCCTTACCGCTTTCCACCCGCACGTAATGTTCGCCCTTGGGAATTTTGAAAGTTGGGGCTACTTTTTTGCCAATAAACTGATAGTCGAAACTGTTCCACTCAGATTTTGGCCCGCTTTCTAAGCGCTTGGCTTCCAAGTTTTCGTAAGGGCCGCCGGGGAGTCCTTTCAAGGCTTGATAGATAATCTTAACCGACTCGCGCATCTCCCGAATCCGTACTAAATACCGGGCTAAACAATCGCCAGCAGCTTCGGTACAGACTTCCCAGTCGAAGTCGTCGTAGCATTCGTAATGGTCAACTTTCCGCAAATCCCAATTCACGCCGGAACCGCGCAACATCGGGCCGGATAGTCCCCAATTAATCGCTTCGGCGCGAGAGATAGTACCCAGTCCTTCAATCCGGCGGCGGAAGATTGGATTGTTGGTAATTAAACGTTCGTATTCGTCAATTTTTGGCAGGAAGTAATCGCAGAAATCTTCGCATTTGTCTACCCAACCGTAGGGTAAATCTGCTGCGACTCCGCCGATACGAAAATAGTTGTTGTTTACCATGCGGTAGCCGGTGGCTGCTTCCCACAAGTCGAGAATTGGTTCGCGATCGCGCATAGTGTAGAAAAATGGAGTTTGCGCGCCCACGTCGGCCAAAAACGGCCCTACCCACATCAAGTGGTTCGCAATCCGGTTCAACTCCAGCATGATTACCCGAATGTAACTCGCCCGCTTGGGGACAGCAATATTGGCTAACTTTTCCGGTGCATTGACTGTCACCGCTTCGTTAAACATCCCCGCAGCGTAGTCCCAGCGGCTGACGTAGGGGACGTACATCACGTTGGTGCGGTTTTCGGCAATTTTTTCCATGCCGCGGTGTAGATAGCCTAAAACAGGCTCGCAGTCCACTACATCTTCGCCGTCCAGGGTGACAATTAACCGCAGTACCCCGTGCATGGATGGGTGGTGCGGGCCCATGTTTAGCACCATTGGTTCGGTTCTTGTCTCAATTCTTGACATAATAATTGGTAATTGGTAATTGGTAATTGGTCAGTGGTTAGTGGTCATTAGTCATTGGTCATTAGTCATTGGTCATTAGTCATTGGTCAGTGGTTAGTGGTCATTAGTCATTGGTTATTGGTTATTGGTTATTGGTCATTAGCAAAAAACTCTCTAACTGACAACTGACTACTGACAACGGACAACGGACAATTGACAACTGACAACGGACAACGGACTACTGACTACTGACTACTGACTACTGACTACTGACTACTGACAACTGACTACTGACTACTGACTACTGTTGATTTTTGTTTCGCTTGTATAGATTATGAAGGATATCGAGCCGTCTGAGAAGGAGACTCCTGCATCAGATGTGAGTATTGAGGCTTATCACGTTTCTGTTTTGGCTAGTGAATTAATTGCTGGTTTAGCTGTGCGTCCGGGCGGGCGCTATTTGGATGCGACGCTTGGGGGCGGCGGACACACGAGTTTGATTTTAGCGGCGGCGGCTGATGTGAGTGTGGTGGCGATCGATCGCGACGAAGAAGCCATCCGTTTTTGCAGAGCCCGATTTGCTAAGGATCCCGTCGAGTTTTGGCACGGCAATTTTGCCCAATATCAGTCTCAAGAGGCCACATTTGATGGTATCATAGCAGACTTGGGCGTTAGCTCGGCTCAGTTCGATACACCGGAACGCGGCTTTAGTTTTCGCCACCCTGCTAAGTTAGATATGCGTATGAACCAGCAGCAATCTTTGACGGCCCAAGAGATTATCAATCACTGGGAAGAAGTTAAACTAGCAGATATTATTTACAGATACGGCGAGGAGCGATTGTCGCGGCGCATTGCGAGGCGGATTGTCGCACAACGTCCTTTTGAAACTACTACAGAACTTGCAGGGGCGATCGCCAGCAGCTTCCCACCCAAGCAGCGCAACGGTAGAATCCATCCCGCCACCCGCACTTTCCAAGCTTTGAGGATAGCCGTCAACTCCGAACTCGCTTCTTTAGACACTTTTCTTAAGGAAGCGCCAAAGTGGCTAAAACCCGGTGGGAGAATTGGAATTATTACTTTTCACAGCCTCGAAGACAGACCGGTCAAGCACCAACTCCGAGGAACAGACTGTTTGCAGGTACTGACAAAAAAGCCGATCGTGCCACAATCGGAAGAAGTAGCTAGAAATCCCCGCTCTCGTTCTGCTAAGCTCAGACTGGCAGAAAAATTAACTTGATTCGGCAGCAAGGAAAGTCAAGCACGAGATCCAAACCAAGGCGAGGTCTGGTAAGACCGAACCCGGATGCAAGTTCCGAACTTCCTTGTGGTATCACTAACATGGCACTGACCTATGAAACCCGAAGCCCTCACGCAGATTCGGCTCCGCTGAATCCGACAAGGGTATTTGACAAGCTAGTTTTAGACCTGATTAATTCGCCTAGGAGTAGGGAATAGCATGAGTCGGGGAGATGGAAGCAAACTGAAACTAATGGTAGTCGATGACGAACCCGACAACTTGGATTTGCTGTACCGGACGTTTCGACGCGAATTTCAGGTTTACAAAGCAGATAGCGCCCTCAGCGCCCTGTCCGTTCTAGACGAACAAGGGGAGATGGCGGTGATTATATCTGATCAGCGGATGCCAGAAATGAATGGCACCGAGTTTTTGGGGAAAACAGTCGATCGCTTTCCTGATACGATTCGGATTCTGCTGACTGGATACACAGATGTTGAAGACTTGGTAGAAGCAATCAACGCAGGTCAAGTTTTCAAATACATCACCAAACCGTGGAATCCAGAAGAACTGAAATTAGTTATCAATCAAGCGTCCGAAACTTACAAATACTACAAGCAGCGCAGTGTTGCACTGCGCCGCGCTTTACGCAAGGAATCTCTGTTCAATGAGGTGATGAGCGTGATTCGCGGGTCGCTAGATTACTCTAGTATGGTACAAACTATTGTTCAAACCGTAGGCCAAACTTTTGAGGCCAACTATTGTATGCTGCGGCCGGTAGAGGGCGAGAGACTATTACCTAGTACCTTCCCCTACCAAGCCCAAGCGACGGAATCCAGCAGCTTTTCTTTTGATGAAAATTTGCTGGTTCAAGCCGTAGCCACCCGCCAAACTCAAGTCAACAATAGTGGCGGTGAGGGTAACTCGGTTGAGATTGCTGTGCCCCTGACTTATCAGCAAGACTTGCTGGCGGTACTGGCCCTGTGTCAGCAAGGTGGCACTAACCCTTGGTCGGCAGAAGATATAGAGTTAATAGAAGGTGTAGCAGCTCAAGCTGCTCTGGCCCTTTCTCAAGCTAAGCTCTATCAGCGCACTCTGGATTTAGCTAACCAGATGCAGAATGAGTTGGAAGTGGCCCGCCAAATCCAAACAAACTTGTTGCGCCAAAGTTGGCCTGATTTTGAAACCGTCAGGGTGCAAGCTTGTTGCTATCCGGCGCGGGAAGTTGGCGGTGACTTTTTTGAGGTCTACGTTCACTCGCAAGGGGATATTTGGATAGCGGTGGGTGATGTTTCCGGTAAAGGTGTTCCGGCTGCTCTATTTATGGCTAGCGCGATTTCGGTGATGCGGCGCGAACTTTCTCAAGAAATTTCTCCCGAGCCCGATCGAGTGATGCAGAATATGAATAGCAGTATGGCTGACGACCTGATCGGCAACAACCATTTTATTACGATGGTTGTAGCTCGTTACACTCCGTCAACGGGACACTTGGCTTTTGCTAATGCCGGTCACATTTACCCGATTGTTTGGTCGAATTCTGACGTGAAAGCTCAGACTGCTAGCGGTTTAACGCCAGCAGAGCCGAATTTCTTGAAAGCTCGCGGCATTCCCTTGGGGATACTGCCAGTTTGGAAAGGTAAAGCCGGTGCGATCGAATTAAAGTCAGGAGATGTATTTCTGCTGACGAGTGACGGGATTACTGAAGCTAGCGTGACCACTCCGGCGATCGCAGGGGGCGAAGCAACCCGTTCTATGCTACAACAAGAAGGGCTTTGGCAACTCTTGATTGAGGAGCCTGGTTCCATCAACTTGGACAATTTGTTGGCCTACATCCGAGCTGACAATCCTATTCAGGAAGATGACCAAACCATACTTTCTCTGGAGGTTCTCTGAATCTGTCAGCTATCCCGACAATCATAGTCGGGGGCTTTGGGTCTTAAAAACTCCAGCCCTCGGTTGACAGAGAAATTGGGATACAAGCCCCTTCTGAGCGTGGCCGGCTTTGTGCGATAATTTAAGTGGTTGAAATCCCCACCTAAGAGTGCAGCGATATATACTCATCAGAGTTGAAACCGGGACTGCTCCAGTAATAGGGAAAGACTGAAGGGCAATGGTTAAAATCCAACCTGGAAGCAAAACAAAAGTATTGTTAATATTCCCAAAAAAAACGATACATATTAGTCGCCATAGGGCATTAGGAGACTCTAAACGGACAGGTCGGGACTGTAAGACTACCTTGGTAGCAGGACTCGTTGAAGTGTCAAGAATCCCCGCTCGTTTACGACGGGGAGTATGTCAAAGGCTACAGATTAACACAGAGAACGCGGGCGACAGGCAAAAGTTACAGAACTAGCGCGTCAGTGGCTAACTCTTAATTGATGCTTCTTGGTGAATGCTTTCGGCGAAAGTCTATTGCCTCGATCGCCCAGTATTGAGTATCCTTCATGTAGCGACAAGTATTAACGCCAAATTAATTCGGCGTGTTGTATTTCATCCCTGGTCAGAAGACACGGGTTTCCAAACTTACAGGATTTTTTTATGAATACTGAGCTTCATGTACCAAGCGACTTGCGGTTTTTAACAATTGTTGAAAATTGGTTGCTGAGCAGTTTGGAAGTTGAGCTAGGAGAGCACATCGATTGGCCGCGTCAGTCGAATCGTTTGCGCTTGGTGTTAGCAGAAGCCTATTCTAACGTGATCCGCCACGCTCACAAAGATCAACCCAATTTGCCGGTGTTAATTCGCTTGAATTTAAAAAATCGGGATATTGGTTTAGAAATTTGGGATTATGGTAAAGGTTACGAAATGGACACTTACAGTCCCCCGAGGCCGGAAGCGAAGCAGGAAAGCGGCTATGGCTGGCTGATTATGAGCAGACTGATGGATCGGGTGGATTACAGTTTGCAACTAGACGGCCGCAATTGTCTGAAGTTGGAAGCGAGTTTGCCAGAAAAATCTTAATTTGCCGTTAGATTGTGTCCGATGGTCGATTAACTGCAATAAGCAAAGTTCGTAGTGCCGAATGCGAGTCCACAACAAGTGAGCGGACTCGCATTCCGCACTACAAACTGTTTTTGTTATGGTAATTGACGCGATCTCAGTCCTCGGTCATTAGTGATTACTGATTAACGATCGCGAATACACAAAATGACCAAAATAATTAGGACGGCGTTCTAGCTATTTTGACAATTTTGTCTGCCAAAAAAACCGGGTTTTTCGAGAGTTGGCGGCGCTTCAGCGGAGATTTGGCGAAAAACCTGGTTTCTGCCTCAGTGACGCAAAAACACCTCACAAACGGGTTTTTTCGAGAGTTGGCAGCGCTTCACCGGAGATTTGGCGAAAAACCTGGTTTCTGCCTCAGTGACGCACAAATATCGATCGAGCTATGATATCGTTTCCGGTTGCATCGGAATAATAAAATCGAGTCAACAGTTAAGACTCAACCATTCAGTTTTTCGACCCGCCAGTCAACAGTCAGTAGGGGCGGTGGATGGTGCGTGCGGGCCCTCTTAACAGTCAACAATCACCTGACGGTACAACCGGAATTGATATGACGCGCGATCGACAGGTGAAACCCCAATATTCAATTTAAGTATGAAGTAAGTCGGTGGGGAAAAACACAACTGTGTTAAGAAAGATAAATGAGGCTAAAACCCCAATCCCTCCTGCATTCTGTCTCCTGACTCCTGCCTCATCCCAACTACAAATATTTACGCCTTTCTACTAAACTTATTAAACGTTGAATTTTTTATGGGGTCGCAGATTTAGCAATTCTTGGGCTGAAGCTAACAGCTTGACGGTGACAGAAAAGATTTCTCGGTCAGAATTGAGCACGAACAGCCATCCGACATTAACACCAAATACGGAAGTTTTCACCCAGCCGCTGACATGAACTTCAACTCGGTCATCTTCTAAAATTTGGCTGCTACCTTGCTGCGGTTCGAGCTGCATTCCTCGCGCTTCTGTTTTTAGATAAGTGGCGATCGAGCTTTTACCGATAATTGGCTCTTCAAAGGGCGCGTGCAGAACTCCATCCTCAGCAAACAAATTAGCAGTATCTTCAAAATTGCCTGCATTTAAAGTTTCAAAATATTGCAGTATCACTGGCTTTGTGATACCAGCAATCTCGATAGAGCGAGTTAAAATAGGTCTAGTTGTGGCAGTCATAAAATAAATGATTTGAAAGGAATGAATCTACTTTAATCATTATGTTTGTCGCAGCAAATCCCTCAAAAGATATAGGTAGGGCTAGGGATAAATTCTCTGAATAAAAAGAGTAACATACAGCAATCTCAAATCTCAAATTGTATAAACCCACACACTTAACTTGTTCCCTGGCTGGGTCTGGGAACAGAGGTCTAGACGCTCTGCCTCGCTTGTTGGAAAAAAAGGAGCCAGAGCCGATCGATCAGCGTTACCAGGCGCTACTGGTAACGAGTAAACGAGTAGTCCTTAAAATCTAAAATCTAAAATCAACTAAACCCAGACACTTTTAAAGTATCTGGGTTTCTGTGCAAGTCTGTTTGACAAACGCCAAACAGAATATTCTATTTGCGGATCAGGTTGAGCAATTCTTTAGGAGAGGCCAACAAGTCGATCGCCACAAAGAAAATTTGACCTTGGGGATCGAGCAAAAACCGCCACGCAATGTTCATACCCACATTCGAGCCGAACCAAGGAGTTTCGACTTTACCGGTAACTTTCACTTGGCGGTAGCCATCTTCTGCAGGCTCGGACACGCCTTCTTGGGGCATCATTTTCAGTCCGATGCACTCTTCCCGCATATAGTTGAGGATAGCTTCGCGACCGACGATCGGCTTTTGGAAAGGCGGTTGCAGAGCGCCTTCTTCGGCAAATAAACCGACGGCTGGGGTGAAGTCGAAGGCATTCATGTAGTCGATGTAGCTGAGCACGGTCTGCTCGCTGATACCCTTAATCTCGGTTTTCACCCGCTCTGCTACTGCGGTGGGAGTGCTGCGGGGGGCAGCTCGTTTGCCGTACTCTTGGCTGAAATCTGGATCGTAGCCCATGTGAACTACCGTGTTGCGAAGTACGGTAATTTGTTGGCCCGGATCGAGTGTTTTGATGGTTTCGAGAACTGCGGTGGCTTCGGGAGACATTTGATAGCCTGCAGGGATGGGGGCGACAACGCCCTGTTTCATCATTTGTCCCAACTCATACCAGAAACCGAGTTTGGTGTTGACGCGCAAGGATGTGTAAATCCGGCCGATTGTGGTGTCGGCGTTGCTGGCGAGGTCAAACATGGTTTTGCTTTGATCAGCAGGCGACATTTGCTTGATTTCGTTGAGAATGCCTTCGACTAGCGCCATGCTGGCTACTCCCGGAGCTGCTGCGGTGATGGAGATGCCCATTTCGGTGTAGGCATACCAGAGGAGTGCGAGTTGGTCTTCAACACTGAGTTTGTAGAACGCTTCGGTGGTAGCGGGAACAGCACTCGCAATCTCGGTGTTTGAGAAAATTGATTGAGCTGATTGAATACTAACTGCCATGTGTATGCTGTGGGATTCGCTGTTGGTTTTACTTGCCGACTTGAATAGACGAACCCATTTCTCCTTTGATTACATTATGTAACGTTTTTGAGCTTTTTGAGTTCAAATTTATAAATATAAAGATTGTGAAAGTATTATCGATTCTTTTCCCAAAGATCCTCTGAAAATTACTAGACTTATTGCACATTTTATGCTGCGGTTGCTAATTCTGTGA
Organism: Microcoleus sp. CZ3-B2; assembly: GCF_036705055.1. Lineage (NCBI taxonomy): Bacteria > Bacillati > Cyanobacteriota > Cyanophyceae > Oscillatoriales > Microcoleaceae > Microcoleus > Microcoleus sp. CZ3-B2. The sequence goes on from NZ_JAUBTN010000010.1 coordinate 106,433, forward strand.
AAATATCAATTAATCGCGATCGCATTCAGCAAAAAGCCCTTGAGCTGGGATTTCACAAAGTGGGAATCGCCTCTGCAGACGCGGATGTCGATATAGAAAAACAAAGATTGCAAGCTTGGCTGGACAAGGGTTATCAGGCGGATATGGCATGGATGACAAACCCGAAACGCTCCGATATTCGATCGCTCATGCCAGAGGTGAAGTCATTAATATGTGTTGCCATTAACTACTACACGCCCCACCAGCGCCCCGAAAATTCCCTGTTGGAGGGGGGGGACGGTGCAGCGGTCAAATATGCTAAAATCTCTCGCTACGGTTGGGGGCGGGATTACCACAGAATTTTGCACAAAAAACTCAAGGTTTTGGCAAATTGGGTGCGATCGCAAAGCGAGGGAATTGAAGCGCGCTATTATGCTGATACCGGGCCGGTTCAGGATAAAATGTGGGCGCAGCGTGCAGGAATTGGCTGGATTGCCAAAAATGGTAATTTAATTTCGCGAGAATACGGTTCTTGGGTGTTTTTGGGCGAAATCTTGACTAATTTGGAGTTAGCGCCGGATGCTCCCCATACGGAACATTGCGGTAGTTGCACTCGCTGCATTGATGCGTGTCCGACGGCGGCTATTACTGAGCCTTTTGTCGTGAATGCCGATCGGTGCATAGCCTATCATACGATCGAGAATCGAGCCGAAAAACTCCCCGACGAAATAGCATCTAATTTACAAGGTTGGGTTGCCGGTTGCGATATTTGTCAAGATATTTGTCCTTGGAATCAGCGATTTGCTCAACCAACAGATGTTACAGAATTTGAGCCTTATCCTGAAAATATAGCGCCGACACTTGCAGAATTAGCCGACATTTCCGACGAGGAATGGAACCGCAGATTTACAGCTTCGGCGCTGCGGCGAATTAAACCGGAAATGCTGCGTAGAAATGCCAAAGCCAATCAAATTAATAGTCATTAGTCCTCAGTCAGTGGTCATTAGAGCTAATATATTAGGCAAGATTGTACTCATTTCCCAATTATCTTGAAATGCCTCTGCGTTCATCTCTGTTGATCCGGCTTACATCTGCGATTTATATATCAATGAACGATTTATGCAATCTTGTCTGTTATATTCTAGAATGCGATAAATTATCCCAATATAAAATATAAAATAGTATGATTCTCTATTCCTTATTTGCTGTTGTCCAATGACCAAAGTAATTATTTTTGATTTTGACGGTACTTTAGCAGATACAATTGATATTCTTCTGAGCATCACCAACCGTTTGTCAGCAGAATTCGGCTTTAAGTCTGCGACAAAAGAGGAACTCGCTCAACTGAGCAACTTAAATTCTTGGGAAATTCTTCGTTATTCTGGCATTTCCCTCTTCAAATTCCCGCTGCTGATTAGAAAATTGAGATCTGAATTACGCAGTGAAATTTCAGACGTTCAATTATTTCCGGGAATTAAAGAAGTTTTGCTGGAGTTGAAAAAACGGGGGTTTCAACTGGGCATTATCACATCTAATTCCAGAGAAAATGTCTTAGCGGCGCTGGAAAATAACAATTTACAAGATACTTTCACGTTTATTTACTCAGGTTCAACTTTCGGGAAACATAAAGTTATTAATAAATGGCTCCGAAAAGAGCATATAAATCCTGAAGAAGTCTTTTATGTGGGAGATGAGATTAGAGATATAGACGCTGCTAGAAAAACTGGAATTAAAATAATTGCTGTAGGTTGGGGTTTTAATTCTCAGGAGGTTTTGGTCTTACACCATCCCGATTTTTTGATTGAACGTCCCCAGCAATTGATCGAGATTATGAGTAATCTGGGAGGAGTGTAAAGTGTTGTAAATAAATACTTCCAAATTTAAAGTAGTAAAAACTTTATGTCAGAACCGATTGAAAAAATGAATGGAGGCTGATATAAATGTGAAGGAGAAAGATTTACTCGATCGCTCAAATAAAGAGGAACAGTATTATGTCAGCATTTGAAACTTTCTTGACTTTTAGCTTGGCTTCCACTTGCGCGGTAGCTACTTTGGCAACTTGGTTGCGTTTCACCTATCCGCCTTCTGTTAAACGCAATTAATTGGATTATTTTTTGAATTTGGTATGAGAAATCGGGTTCCTTAGACTTTGCGTCATTCCCAGAAACCCGGTTTCTCTCGATTTTTTTTGCCACCCAGCAGATATTTTATGAGAAACCGGGTTTCTTAGAATTTGCGTCATCCCCAGAAAGAAAGAATCATGTTTTAGTCTCCTTCGCCTAGTTTCAGTGCGGCTAAAACGGCTTGCTGGCTAACTGCTTGGTAAATTTTACTAAAATGCTGCTTGAGTGCGTCAGAGGCGGGGGAAGATTTGCTACTGGTTGCTGTTGGGTTGGTTGCTAGGGGAATCGGGCCTAAAATATCTAAGACTGTTTCGCTGCTGGGCGGCGGCACAATTACGACTAAAGATGATTCTAGCTGCTGGTTGTATTCCCAAAAGCGATCGACCTTCGGCAATTTAGAATTCGCAGTCGGGGAATTTTTGCCGGAGTTGAGTTGAGAATTTTCCTCTCCTTGGGTACCCCGTGTCTGACGCAAAGCTGTCAAGATTTGCTCTTTGGTTCTTCCCCGCAGTTGAAAAAGTACAAAGGGGTCTTCTCCGAAGCGATCGCCCAATAAGTAGTATACTGCACTGATGTGCTTGCAAGGATTTTTGGGGTCTGGACAGGTGCAGCGCGATCGAATATCAGATAAACTTAACGGAAATAGCGTTTTTCCAGCCGCTGCAAATACATCTTCAATATTGTGCGGCATTTCTCCAGCTAATAATTTAGCCGAAAAAACCGCTCTTTGGGACATATTTTCAATCACATAATCCCAATCTTCATCGCTCAATGTATCGAGCCCTAAAGAAACTTGATAGGGTTTGGGGTCTGTTCCTTGAACGATAGCAATTACTTCTTGATTAGGGAATTTAATGCTGAGAACTTTACCTTCGCGCGCGTATTGCCAGCCGCGCTCTAAACGCTTTTTGAAGCGGTAGGTATTGATTAAATCGAGCCACTGTTGTGTCCACCATTCTCTGTCAATCATTTATCTTTTGGGCCTGGGGCATGGGGCATTAGTCAGCAGTCATTAGTCATTAGTCATTAGTCATTGGTCATTGGTCATTAGTCAGCAGTCATTAGTCATTAGTCATTGGTCGTTAGCAAGTCCGCATTCAAGAAGGACTGAAGTTACTACAAAACAATAAATATTATTCTTCTTCGGTTTCTATAATAGCATCGCGATCGAGAATTAGTAAATTGCGAAGTTGGTCTGTGTCGAGTTCGGTGAGCCAGTTTTCGCCGGCGCTGACTACTTGTTCGGCGAGAGCTTTTTTACTCTCGATCATATCGTGAATTTTCTCCTCTAGCGTACCCGTGCAGACAAATTTGTGTACTTGCACGTTCCTGGTTTGGCCGATGCGAAATACGCGGTCAGTTGCCTGATTTTCTACTGCGGGATTCCACCACCTGTCATAGTGGAAAACGTGGGTAGCCCTGGTTAAGTTCAAACCGGTGCCGCCAGCTTTTAAAGATAATATCATAATCGGCGGGCCTTGCGGATCGTGTTGGAAGCGATCGATCATTTCTTCCCGCTGCTGTTGCTTAATTCCGCCGTACAAAAACAAAACTTCTCGCCCTAAATGCTTTTCTAGATGCGGTTTTAGGAGTTTTCCCCATTCAGCAAATTGAGTGAAAATCAAAGCCCGATCGCCCTCAGCCACCACCTCTTCTAACATTTCCACCAACCGCTGCAATTTCCCCGATTCCTGACTCTTAATTCCCAATTCTTTCGGGTTTTGTTTAGCTGTCAAAAGAGCCGGATGGTTGCAAAGTTGTTTGAGTTTTACCAGCAAAGCCAGAATCATACCCCGGCGCTGAATACCTTCGGCTGACTCTAAATTAGCGATTGACTCTTCGACTATTTTCTGATATAATGCTGCCTGCCCAGCAGCCAGACTGCAAAATACAGTCATCTCCTGTTTTTCCGGCAAATCTTGGATGATTTCCTTGTCAGTTTTCAGGCGGCGGAGGATAAAAGGCCGAACGAGCGATCGCAAACTATGCAATGATTCTCTATCTCCATATTTCTCGATCGGAATAGCAAATCGGCGCTGAAAGAAATTGCGCGGCCCCAAATAGCCAGGATTCAGAAACTCCAAAATTGACCACAATTCTTGCAGTCTATTTTCCACCGGAGTTCCCGTCAGCGCAATTCTAAAATCTGCCTCGATTTGCCGCACCGCCTGCGACTGCTTAGCCTCGGAATTCTTAATATTTTGGGCTTCATCCAAAACCAATCCTTGCCATTTAGTGCTTTGAATTTCCTTCGCATCGCGAAACACCAGCGCGTAACTGGTAATTATTAAATGCTTTCCCTTAATTGCAGCCGCAAATGCTTTGCCTTTAGCGCGTTTGTCTCCGTGGTGTAGCAATACTTTCAGCGTCGGCCCAAATTTCTTGACTTCCCGCTCCCAATTGCCCAATACCGATGTCGGACAAACCAATAATGTCGGCGCTTCTAGAGAATTTTGTTCTTGCAAGTGCAGGAGGAAAGCAATTAGCTCAATGGATTTTCCCAATCCCATATCGTCCGCGAGACAAGCACCTAAACCCCAGCGCTCTAAGAATGCCAACCAGCCCGCCCCTAGCGCTTGATAAGGCCGCAATTGTCCTCGGAAACTAGCCGGAGTCGCGATCGCACTTACGGCCTGATTATCGCTTAAAGTATTCAACAATTCCTGAAGTTGACCCGTAGCTTCAAAATTCACCACAGGCAACTTTTCAATAGTCTGAGAATCGCCCGAAGCCAAACGCAAAGCATCCTCCAAAGAAAGAGTCATTTGCTCCTTGCGACTAGCAAAAAAAGTTTTAGCAGCCTTCACATCGGTGGCGCGCAACTCCACCCACTCACCGTTAATTTCCACCAAAGGCGAATTCAGCTCTACCAGCCGATCGAATTCTGCCTTAGAAATGCGCTGTCCGCCGATCGTCAATTCCCACTTAAAACTTAGCAGACTTTGCAAACCCAGCCCGCCCTTCGCCGGATTTGCTTTCGGAGTTTCCGCCTGAATACTCAAACCCAAACGACTCGCCCAACCATCAGCCTTTGTCAAACTAGGCGGCAAAACAACGCCCAACCCGCTATCAGCAAATCGCCAAGCCACAGACTTAATAAACTCGTAAGCTTGCAGCGGATTTAATTGACAAGATTGAGGCCGCTGTGCTTGCAAACTCGGTTCAATTAACGGATAAAGTTTCGATGCTAAACCCAACCCTCCCAGCAAAGTTTCTTGTGGCAATTCAATTGTCCGCCCCGCATAGGCCAAACGTTCAACAGAATTGTTCCAAACAGTTGTCGCATCCACCAAAAAATCCGTTTCATCTACTGCTTGCAAACAATAATTTAAACTCCAATTAACTTTACCCGGAGACGGCGGAATAAGTTGAAAACAAGTGCGAAACTGACTTTGTTCAGACAGTTGGTTTTGCAGCGGCGAAGTCCAAGCAACAAGCTTGTTTGCCAACTTTTCTAAAGCGGCTGATTCTGCTTGCACCACTCCAGATTCTTGTTGCAAAGCTTGCAGCCATTCGCGGGTTGGAGAAAGTGTTTTGATATCTAAATTTGAGCCAGCAGCCGTTAGCGCAGCCCTCGAAGACGATCGCACTTCACCATCTACCACACTACTCAAAAACCCCAAAACCAACTCCTGCGGCCCCACAGGCAAATCCACCGCAACATCCCGTACCTTACTTTCTGGCGAACCTTCTTTTATTACATCCGTTACATCCCGCACATTGCTCGCTGCCGAACCTTCTTCCTTCGATTGATACATTCGACAAGCCGTCGGCATTTGCTTAGAAAAAGTAGCGAGACGGAGAATATCGGTCGAACTGTCTAACAAAGGTTGCCATTTAGCAATAGCCGAACCATCAGATTGCCTCTCCAATGCCGGCAAGAATTTGCACCTCGCCAACAAATCCAAACTCCACCTAGCAAGATGCGACCAAAAACCCAAATCCGAGCCGACAAAATAATCTGCTTCTGTGCTATTTAGCGGCAGCGATTGCAAAAAAACAAAAGCGGCTTGGGGGTTTAGCAAATAACCCTTAACTTGCCAGGGATAAAGATAAATTTCAGCGATTTGGGCTGGTTCCTCAAGTGCTGCCACTGAGTGCTGCGGCATAATAGTTGCGTTGGATTCCGAGATTTTGGTCGGAAGCGCGATCGCCCGAACTTGCCTCTGAATCGATAAATTTTCCCTAGGAAGGGCTGCCGCCGTCGTTTTGGACGAACTCCGAGTTTTCGTAGTTTTCTGCTTAATTTCTGCGGTTTCGGGTAATTGCCAGTGGAGTTTCCCCGACTGCTGCAAAGAATTTAGGAAAGTATTCAACTCCGCCTCAGTCATTGCCAAAGGATTATGCGGAATTATCTCAGATTCAACAATATCGATCGCCCCAATCTTCCGCCAAGTTTCCCCCCAAATAAATAAGCCGCTTTTTTCGTTGTTTAGTAGCCAACTGCCGTGTAAAATAGCCATTTTTCAATCCTAATATTTTTATTTAATTCCGAGACTTTCTGCCTCAGTTTTGTCTGAATTGTGAATAAGAGAACTGTGGCAATACAAAAATACGAAATATCAGAAATATAGTGGTTCTCAAGCCCAATGCCCAATGCCCTGTTTGCCCCATGCCCAATGCCCTGTTTGCCCCATGCCCTGCGCGGGCCAATGCCCTGTTTGGCCCATGCCCAATCCCGGATGGTTGACCCGATCGCTCCCAAGTCCCAATCGAAAACTCATCGTACCATCTAGAGCAGGCGTTTGGGGGGCGATCGACCGGGCGAACCGACCCCAGAATCTCCAAAATTGAGAGTATAAATGCTTACAAATCCAGCGCCACGACTCGATCGACCGCACCAAATAATCTCTCTCTTTTGGCATTGGACTCTCAAACATCCTGTGGTAGTGTTACGATCCCGACAGAGAAAGAATGTGGTAGATAAGGAAGCAGTCCTACATGGTAGAGATAGACAAGTCAATATCCTTCGATGGAAGGGATATTAGACTGAAGATTGGTTTACTAGCGCCTCAAGCAGGCGGTGCGGTTTTGATTCAGTCGGGTGACACGGCCGTTTTAGTGACGGCGACTCGATCGCAGGGGAGAGAAGGAATTGATTTCCTGCCCCTGTTGGTGGATTACGAAGAGAGACTGTACGCAGGCGGTAAAATTCCCGGTGGATTTTTGCGCCGGGAAGGGCGTCCCCCAGAAAAAGTGACTTTGACTGGGCGTTTGATCGATCGCCCGCTGCGCCCGCTATTCCCAAGCTGGCTGCGAGATGACATCCAAGTCGTAGCCACAACCCTGTCGATGGACGAACAAGTACCGCCAGACGTTTTGGCGGTAACGGGCGCTTCAGTAGCGATCCTGCTGGCGAAAATGCCGTTTTACGGGCCGATGGCTGCGGTGCGAGTTGGTTTGGTAGGGGACGATTTCATCATCAACCCAACCTACAGCGAAATCAAAGAAGGCGAGTTGGATCTCGTGGTAGCCGGTTCTCCAGACGGAGTAATCATGGTGGAAGCCAGCGCCAACCAATTGCCGGAACAGGATATCATCGAGGCGATCGACTTCGGCTACGAAGCAGCCTGCGACTTGATTCAAGCCCAGCGCGAAATTATGGCAGAATTGGGCATCGATTTGGTGGTAGAGGAAAGACCATCGCCAGATATGGCCTTGGAAAACTTTATTCGCGATCGCGCCCAAGAACCAATCCGCATCATTTTGTCAAGATTTGAAAAAGACAAAACAGTACGGAATGCCGCTTTAGACGAAGTGAAAGCCAATGAAGTAGAAGCTGCGATCGCCGCACTCGCCGAAGACGATCCGATCAAAGTAGCTGCAGGCGCCAACAGCAAAACAATTGGCAACGTTTTCAAAGACGTTACCAAAAAAATGATGCGGAAGCAAATCATCGAAGATGGCGTCCGTGTAGACGGCCGCAAGCTAGACGAGGTGCGTTCCGTTTCTTGTCGCGTAGGGGTGCTGCCGTCGCGAGTACACGGCTGTGCGCTGTTCAATCGCGGGTTAACCCAAGTCTTGTCCACAGCTACCCTGGGAACCCCCGGCGACGCCCAAGACTTAGGAGACGACTTGCACCCGCAGCAAGACAAACGCTACTTGCATCACTACAATTTCCCGCCGTTTTCCGTCGGAGAAACTAAACCGATGCGATCGCCCGGACGCCGAGAAATCGGTCACGGAGCCCTCGCAGAACGCGCCCTAGTCCCAGTTTTGCCATCAAAAGAAGATTTCCCCTACGTAATTCGCGTAGTCTCCGAAATCCTTTCTTCCGACGGTTCAACATCAATGGGTTCAGTGTGCGGATCGACACTAGCATTAATGGATGCAGGCGTTCCCCTTTCCCAACCAGTCAGCGGCGCGGCAATGGGATTAATCAAAGAAGGCGATGAAGTCCGAATTTTGACAGACATTCAAGCAATTGAAGACTTCTTAGGCGACATGGACTTCAAAGTAGCCGGTACCGACACCGGAATTACCGCTTTGCAAATGGACATGAAAATCAAAGGTTTGCCCTTAGATGTCATAGCCACCGCCATCCGCCAAGCAAAACCCGCCAGACTGCACATTTTAGAAAGAATGCTAGCAACCATCGACGCTCCCCGCAAGGAAATGTCGCCGTTTGCGCCGCGTTTGTTAACCCTGAAAATCGATCCTGAATTTATCGGTTTGGTAATTGGGCCAGGTGGCAAAACAATCAAAGCCATCACCGAAGAAACCGGTGTCAAGATTGACATCGAAGACGACGGAACCGTGACAATTGCCGGTAACGACAGCGAGAAAGCTCAGCGGGCTTACAATATTGTCCAAGGCATGACGCGGAAGTTGAATGCTGGAGACGTGTATGTCGGCCGCGTAACTCGAATTATTCCGATCGGCGCTTTTGTAGAAATTCTGCCTGGAAAAGAAGGAATGATTCACATTTCCCAGTTAGCGGACTACCGCGTCGGGAAAGTGGAAGACGAGTTAGCTGTGAATGATGAAGTGATTGTCAAAGTGCGAGAAATTGACAATAAAGGTCGGATTAACTTGACCCGTTTGAACATTCATCCCGACGAAGCGGCAGCCGCCCGCGAAGCGTTGAATAAATAGTTGACGGTTGACAGTTGACGGTTGACAGTTGACAGTTGACAGTTGGTAATTGGTAATTGGTAATTGGTAATTGCTAATTGGTAATTGCTAATTCCTAACTGGTAATTGAGATTAAATCTGATTGTTTCAGATTGATTTGGGAGTAGAGTGCGCGACAGATCCAGATCGAGTTTGTGCGATCCTCTTCGTTGGCGTAGCCCCCGTAGGGGCGGGCTGCGCTAACGGCTGTAGAAGTTAATACATTCGCGCACTTTACCCTCGGCGGTTGAAACCGCAACTACATAAATTAAGTTCACTCCTAGCGGACTCAATCAAATATAAAGTTATTTCTTTTATCATTCCGCGGTTGAAACCGCAACTACACAAACGAAGTCCACTCCTAGCGGACTGAAGAAAATATAAAGATATTACCCACAGTCAGGACACGGCAGTGCCGATTCCCTACAATTAATCGGGGGATGATTACGTCTTTCATCGAGGAAGATCGATCGTTTTGGGGTAGGGAAACGGCATTGCCGTGTCCGACATTGCCTGTGATTCCAGTGCCACCGGAATTGATCTTAAATCAAATAACCGCAATACAGTCAATCTCTACTAACACATCCTTCGGCAAACGCGCCACCTCCACACAAGCGCGCGCCGGTGCTGTTTCCGCATCAAAATATTTCGCATAAACCGCATTCACAGCGGCAAAATCATTCATATCTTTGAGGAAAACCGTAGTTTTTACCACATCCAACCAAGTAGCGCCGGCTTCTGTGAGAATGGCTTCGAGATTTGCCATAACTTGTTGGGTTTGTTTGGCCACATCGTCGGTGTAGACGATATCGTTTAGTCTAGTGTCGATCGCAATTTGACCTGCTACAAACAGCATAGTGCCCGTAGCGGCGATCGCTTGATTGTAAGGGCCCACGGGTGCCGGTGCTTTGTCAGTACGAATAATTTTGCGCGTCATAGATGTCACTTTTTGGGATAATTTTTCGGATGTTTCTTGATTGTAAATTTCTCCATCAGGCATGATCGCACCCGTGAAGTCTGCATTCTCAATACTTACTGCATAAATGTTTGCATCTGTCAATTCTGCTTGTTTCAGGTTTGCTCCATCCAGGTTTGCTTTAATCAAGTTTGCACCTTGCAGATTGGCTGCTTCCAGACTTGCACCTTGCAGGCTGGATTTTTTTAGATTTGTCCCTTGAATATCAGCTCCAACCAGATAAGCTTTATCCAAATTCACCCATGATAAGTTAGATTTAGAGAGCTTAGTTAACTGGAGTTTAGCTCCCTGTAAATTTGCGCTTTGAAGCGTCACACCAGTTAGGTCTGCCCGACTTAAATCAGCTTTAGTCAAGTCGGCTTGGGTCAAGATTGCACTACTTAGGGTGGCTTTACTGAGATTTGCCTCAATCAATGAAGTTCTAGTTAAATTTGCACTACTCAAGTTAGCACCGCTAAGGTTTGCCTGGTTTAAGTTAGCATCCCAGAATTTGGAATGATTGAAGCACGCTCCGCTTAAGTTAGCACCGCTAAGGTTTGCCGAAATCATATTTTGTGAATTTCCCTGTGCCCCACTCAAATTTGCTGCTGTCAGCTTTGCCTTACTCAGATTTATATTGTGAAGGTTTGCCTTGGTCAAGATTGCCTCACTCAAATCAGCTCCCGACAGATTGGCATTCAGTAATTCTATCCCTCTCAAGTCTGCACCTTTGAGGTTTACCCCACTTAACTCTGCTCCCTTAAAGTTCCGTTCGCCTTTAGCGTATCTTTCTAAAAGTTCTTTAGCATCCATAAATAGTCGATCGCCCTTACGTCCCAAAAATCACTATACCATCCGCGCGAATCCGCCTGCACTAGCGGTTTTGCGGATGGATGATTATCGGATTCCATACCACAAAATGACCCGTCAAAGAACGTCAGGCAGCAATAAACTTCATAGCCACACCATTCATGCAGTAGCGTTTCCCAGTAGGTGCAGGGCCATCATCAAATACGTGACCCAAATGCCCCCCGCAGCGACGGCAATGCACCTCAATTCTAGTCCCAAACAGCGAATTATCCACCGATGTGCCGATCGCCCCTTTGATCGGTTCATAAAAACTTGGCCAACCAGTACCGCTATCAAATTTGGTTTTCGACGAAAAAACTGGCAAATCACACGCAGCACACGCATAAATCCCCTTCCCATATTGCTTATCCAGAATGCTAGTATGAGAGCGTTCAGTGCCGTGTTTTCGCAACACATCAAACTGTGCCGGAGTCAAAATTTTGCGCCACTCTTCCTCAGTTTTAGTAACTTCAAAAACACCCTTAGAAGCAGCCATAACATCTGACTTCCCAGGCAAACAAGACGACAACCATGCCATGCTGACTGTGGCTAGACCCGCTTTCAAAAATAATCGTTTTTTCATAATCTATCACTCACTTACTAATTAATCTAAACCACCAGTCATATCGTTTACGGTTGCGTCGTCAGGTGTTTTAACCGCAGAGAACACAGAGGACACAGAGTCCGAGAATAGAGATTAGAGTACAGGACGATGCTACCGGATTTGAGATCGCGTTCAAAACTTTATGCTTGATTTGTAACTTTTTCAATTGCCTGTTATTGGACGCAATATCAATTTCAATTGCAGCATCATGTGATGTTAACTATTAACTGTTTAAACAATTCCGATTGTATCGTAATTATTCATCTCTATCTTCTCTCTCTGTGCCCTCTGCGCTCTCTGTGGTTAAAAAAATCTGATATTACCCTACAAGTATGACATTTAATTAACCCGATCGCACAAAAGTCCTGCGAAGACTTTAGCCCTCACAGAACTCATACTCCTTCAAAAAATACCTAACTTAGACAACAGCCGGAGCACCGACAACTTCACCCTTCAACATCCGAGAAGCAGCATCAAGCAACTGTTCCTCCAAATAAGGCTTGGTGAAATAGCCCTTCGCGCCCAAACCGTAAGCCATTTGGCGGTGTCTGTCAGCACCGCGAGAAGTCAACATCGCGATCGGCAACTCGCACAAAACCGTATCTTTCTGCATCCGAGAAAGCAGCTCCAAACCGTCCATGCGCGGCATCTCAATATCGCAAAACACGATATCGCAAGGCAGGCCAGACTTCATCTTTTCCCAAGCCTCCTTACCGTCGCGAGCCTCCTCAACCCGGTAGCCCGCCTTCTCAAAAGTAATCGACAAGAGCGATCGCACCGTAATCGAATCATCCACAATCAGCACAGTAGGCTCAGTCTTCTCAACCTCCGCCTCCGCAGCCGCGCGATCGCTCTCATCCCAAAGCGTACCGCCAGCTTCCTTCTGCAGCCTGCCGGTAGCCAAATCGATTAACTCTAGAACGTCCGCAATCGCCACAATCCGACCATCCCCGAGCACCGTAGCACCCGCAATCCCGATCGGCTTCGGCACCGGCCCCTCCAACTGCTTGATCACAATTTCCTGTTCAGTCGAAACCTGATCCACCTGCACCGCCAAGAAATTGCCACCCGACCGCAGCACGATCACCGAAATCATGTCATCGTCAGTATTAAACCCGTAAACACTGCCCCGGCCCAAATGGCGGTTGTAAGCCAGCAAATCCCGCAGCGGCCGGAACGGCAAAATCGAACCCCGCCACTCAATGCAGGGTAAACCATCCGCCCCCGTCGTCACCTGATCGCGGGGCACATCGATCATGTCCTCCACCCCATCCATCGGGAAAGCAATCCGAGCTCGATCGCTAATGCAAGTCAGAGCCTTAGAAATACTCAAAACCAGAGGTAAACGGATGGTGAATACAGTCCCCTTGCCGATCGTCGAATCGATCGCCACAACCCCTCGAATCTCCTGCAAAGAAGTCCGCACCACATCCATCCCAACCCCGCGGCCGGCATACTCCGTCGCCTGTTCCTGAGTGCTAAAACCAGGCATAAACAGCAAATCGTACACCTCCGAGCGAGACATCCTCTGAGCCTGAGCAGCCGTCAACAAACCCTGCTTAATCGCCTTAGCCTTAACCTTTTGCGGGTCAATTCCCGCCCCATCATCAGAAACCGAAATCACCGTTTGATTTCCTTGGTGAAAAGCCCGAATCGTAATCCTGCCCACCCCCGGTTTCCCCGCCGCCAAACGCACCTCCGGCGGCTCAATCCCGTGAGTAATCGCATTGTTCACCAAATGAGTCATCGGGTCATAAAGCTGATCCACAATCATCTTGTCGATCAAAATATCCTTACCCTCAACCTGCAACTGAGCTTGCTTACCGCACTTAATCGCAATTTCTCGCACCGCCCGGAACAACCTGTCCGTCGTCTCAGCAAACGGCTTCATCCGGGCCCGAGTCAAACCTTCCTGCAACTGAGTCGTGACTTGTCGCAATTGGCGAGTCACCTGATCCGCCTCATCCACCAAAAACTCAATGTCCGCCGCCGACTCCCGCACCCGCACGATCAGCTCAATAATCTCCTGAGCCAAACTGTGGAAAGGAGTAAACCTGTCCATTTCCTCCGGTTTCCAGGCAGTTTCCCGGTGGTTAGCAACCTCCTCCGAGCGCCAAGGCGACGAGGAAGCTCGGTGTCCCTGACGGTTTGCTAGCAAAGCAATCTCCAAAAGACTCCGCTCGTAGAAATCCTGAGTCCGCTGGCTCACATCGCTCAGCAGCGTCACCTGGTGCAGCAAATTGTCCAAAAACTGCCGCATCCGTTCTTGATCCTGCTCCAAACTGTTGCGGTTGACCACCAGTTCCCCCATCAAATTGCTGAGGTTGTCCAGTTGCTTCACCGGCACCCGCATCGTGTGGTCGCCGAACCCGCCAGCCCGAGCAGTACGTCTGGGTCTGTTAATCGCCGACGGCACAATATTGCCTTCCCCTTGGCGGCCGCCCCCGTCCTTGGAATCTTCCAGCAATTTTTCCAAATCGCCAAACTCGTCATCGCTGGCTTGATGGGAATTGGACGGAGCAACACTTGCAGAACTTGCCAAGGAATCGGGAATTTCTGCAAGTGTTGCACTCTCGCTGAGCAGTTCCTCAAGATCCGAGAACACCTCCGTGTTGACCGGACTCGAATTTGTCCCCCCAGATGCTGAAGCTGCAGCCGTAGCACCCCCTGCAATCAACAGCGCTTCTAAATCATCAAAATTGTCTTCATCATCCTCACCGTCGTCGGATTCATCACCGCCAAAAAAGTCCGCCAGCGAGCCGTCTTCCAAATCCGAGGCATCCACAATATCCGATTCGTCCTCAGCATCCCACAACCCAGACATCAGTTCCGAAGTCACCAAAGGCCCTGCATCGATCGAATCCAACAAATCATCAAAACCCTCCAACTCCTGAGTATTCAGAGTCGCCCCAGTTTCCAAAGCCGCCAGCAAATCATCATCGCCATCAAACATAGCCGAGACATAATCTGGCGACAGAGGCTCAAAATCCGTACCCCCAAAATCCCTTTCCAGAGCCTCAAACAAATCATCCCCACCGCCAGACTCTTCATCTGCGAAAGTTTCAGGTAGAGCAAACAAATCTGCATCCGTAGCATCCAACAAACCATCCGCCGGCCCGGCCGACAACTCCTGTAAATCTAAAGCAGCATCCTCATCTGCGACGGACAAACCAGCATCCGCCGGGTTCAAAAGCTGCTCGCCAAACATATCCTCCAACAAATCAAAAGTGCTATCCCCATTAGGCTCCAAACTTGAAACATTTTGAGGGAAATTATCCGACATCGCCTCAAAATCAACCTCTGCCAAATCGGCCAAATCCCGATCGTCCTGGGCCACTGCAGCGTCGAAAAACTCGATCGCCCCATTACTAGAGGAAGCTTCCCCATCCCCACTCAGCAATTCTGCATCTTCATCCAAACTCTGCAATTCTTCGCCAACCAACCCCGAAGCCTCCCCGTCATACTCAGTACCCGTAGGTACCGAACCAAACAGATCTGCCAAATCCGCCGCCTCCTGGGAAGTAACCGTCCCAGCAGAGCGATCGAGCCCATCATCATCCCCAGAAATCAAGTCTTCCTCAATCGAACCAAACAGCGCATCCAAATCCGTATCGCCCATATCTAAGCTTGCCGGCTGCAAAGATTCATCATCCACACCGAAAACATCTTCCAGCCAATTTCCATCCTCAGAAACATCTAAATCAGAACTTGAAGTTAGATCCAGAACACTCTCAACGTTTTCATTTTGCGGTACGGCTGCATTGCTCATAAATTGATCGTCCTCACTGTCTCCACCTTCGCCTTCAGAAGCCAAATAACCAGAACTGATACTCAACAAATCTGTCAAATCGGAATCCGAAGCCCCCGAAGCCAGAACATCAAAATCATCCAGAGAAGAAACTAGACCAAACGTTTCAGCATTCCCCGAATCATCGTCACCGCCGACAGCAGACTCGACCGACCCAGCATCAAAAACCTCAGCATCAAAAGCATCCCCGTTCGATATCGCAACCAAGCCCGCCTCCTCGGAAACACCCAAATTACCAAACAAATCATCCAAATCAGTGTCCCCGGTAACATCCAGAGAAGATTGAGCAGCCACCTCATCCAAAAACGTACCCAAAGCATCCTCATCTGCCAGCGCCCCAGCTTTCTGGGCCCTCTGCTTCCGCTGACCCAAACCGCTTTCTCCACTTGCTGCAAACTGCTTGGAAGCCAGCCCCTGCCTCAAATCTGCATTTTCCTCACCCGCAGCGACTCCAGAACCGTCAGACTCGGCCGACATCAAATCTTCCCCAAACAAACTGTTAAGATCGTCCATCAGATTTTCGGTATCAACTTCCAAATCTTCCACAGTCTGTTCATCAAACAACAAATCAGTAAAATCGCCCGAATTGTCATCATCATCATCATCATCCGACCCCAGCAGTCCCTCTACTGCGATCCCATTCGAGTGCGCGTAATCCAAATCTTCTTCTTCTTCCCAAGCACCCTCAAGATCTGGAGACTCGCCATTAAACAAATCAGCCAAAGTATTGAGTTCCGCCACCCCCACTTCAGGGCCGCTGCGAGCAGAAATTCTCAAAGAATCAGTCTCTATATCTGACTCTAGGAACCCTTGAAAATCATCGAACTGCAGCGATCGACCCTCACTGACATCATTGCCTTCGGTAGTATCCAATTGATCGAACAACTCATCTATATTCAACCCAGAAACCGTCGGTAGTAATTGTTCGTCCGAACCAGAATCGCCTAACCCAGCCCGCTTCCAAGCGGCATCTTCAGCAGAGATCCAATTTCCGCCGGCACTACTCGGTTGAGCGAAGGCCAGCAAATCCTCAAAATCGGTTTCGGGAACCCGAGCCTCGGGCATCAGCGACAGAAGTTTTTCGCTAGGCGCGATCGACTCAGACAATCCCGAAAGCACCAACTCCTGCGCTTGTTTGATATCCTTAATCACAGTGGGAGCCAAAATCCGGTAAGTATTTTCTGGATTGGCGATCGCCTCAGATACCACAGCCATCAACTCGATCCAGCCGGGAAGCTCAAATTCCTCCCCCGCCATTCTCAAATTCCGACAAATATTCTTGAGCTGCCGCCTGCTTTCATTCCCCTCCGGCTGTTTGAACTCCTGCAGCATTTCCCGCATCCTCGCGGGCACATCCGAGTCAAACACCAAATGCAGCGCACTGTCTTCTGTTTCTGTCGAATCAAAGTCGTAAACCGCCCCCGAACCCGCCATACCCCTCTTTGAGCCAAACGCCCCCGCCCCCATCCCAGCCAGAACCGGTTGAGGTAACGACAGCGGACTGCTCTGATCTACATCCCGTCCCGAGTGTCCGACAAGTCCCCCCAAATGTCCGTTGAGTTCATCAAACACCGGCTCCAACTCTCGAACCATCTGTTCGCCCATCTCTTCCGTCAGCCCAAAAGGCCCCGAAAGTTGCTCCAACAACCCTTGCAACGTATCAAAAATTCGCAGGAACAGAGATTCTAGCTGTTGGTCTACCTTAACGCTGCACTCTTTTAAAACCTTAAAACTATCCTCTAATCGGTGAGATGTTTGCTGAATGCTCGTCAGCCCCAGCATTGCCGCACCTCCCTTAACAGAGTGAGCGGCCCTAAATACTTCGTTAACCAGTTCTGGGTCTTCGATCGTCGCCTGCAGATTCAGCAAACCTTGTTCGATCGTATTGAGATGGTCTTTTGCCTCCTCAATAAAATAGCCCATTATCCTCTGTTGTTGTTCTGGCAGCATAGTTTTATTCCTGATTTTAATCGTTATTGTATTGGGTCTATTTTAGCTAGCGGGCGCGTGAATCCCCACTTCATAATTTTTAATTTGGGGTGGGATGAAAGCCTGGTTGATCGAGGTTGGGATGTTGACCATTTTGCTTCGCAACCGGAAAATATCTGCACACTGCGTAAATATTCTGTTAGATTAAATAACGACCAAGCACTCTAACGACCAATATTGAAAGCTGTCAAAGTCCGAATTTAGCCAACTCAAGCCCAGCAAGAACATCTTTCTCAGGCTTTTGGTTGTGTGCGTTGGGTCTGGAACCAGTCTCTCAACATTATCAGAAAACTGGGTTTAAAACCCCGTCCCTTCGGCAAGCTCAGGGCAAGCCTTTTAGGACGGCTTTTAATACTGGAAAACTTTTTCAGGCTTAACAGTATTTTCCATAAGTCTACTATACTAGAGATAGATACAGGTAGAATAACCGCGCTTCACAAATGGGCGAGAATCCAAAACGACTGGCTAGAAAACAATAATATCTCGTGGGTAGCGAACAGCACAAAAACATAGCTAGGATAGCCACCGCGTACCCATACCCGAAAACTCAAAAACTTAGTAGTTAGATGTACAAGGGGATACGGGAACCTGGGAAGTGATTCCTTAACGCTTGGGGAGATAAGCCCTCTGTGGCTATTCAAATTAGACTCGCAACTTCGTTCAATCGGACGGGTTTTTGGTTGAAATATTGCCGAAAGGATGGATAGTTTAAAGGTGTGTCAGTGAACCAAGAAGCCCCGCGCGTTCACGCCCGAGAGTGTCAACCCGCAAAAAGGATCAGACGACAAACCAGCGTCGCAAGGCAAAGAAAGCGCTTGCCAAGGTGCATTCCAAAATCTCCAGATTGAAACAAGATTACCTCCACAAACTATCCCGCAAGATAGTCAACGAAAACCAAGTTGTCATGGTGGAAAATCTCGCTGTCAAGAACAGGATCAAAAACTATAAGGTAGCCAAAGCCATCAGCGATGTTAGCTGGGGGAAGTTTTGCACCATGCTTAAGTATAAGGCAGAGTCAGAGGGGAAAATCTACATGGAAGTAGATCGTTTCTTTCCCTCGTCTCACCTGTGTTCAAACACTTTGCAGCGAGTGCCGAAGATGGATTTATCTGTCAGGATGTTTGATTGCCCTCACTGCAATCAGCGTCATGATAGAGAGATCGATGCGGCGATTCATATCAGAAATGAAGGCTTGCGGATATTGGCGTTGGGAAGCAGCGCTACTGCCCTTGGAGGCAATGTAAGACCAAAGAAGTATGGGCGTAAGTCTACTACTTCCCAGGCTGTTGCCGATGAATTGGGACACATACACCATACCGGCTAGCGGTTGGTGTGGGTACTTCACCCAAGATACAAATCATGCAGCCATTTTGCTGTATTTGAGTCCGAATACCAGGAATTATTTCTATGCCTCGCGGTAGTTTTTGATGTTGAGGTGTAGATGTGCTTCTTACATCTTTAATTCGTCATTTTTTAAACCTATATTGAGATTTTCCTAATCGAGAAGCTTCCCATAAATGATTGGAATTAATGCAGTTACGGACATCCCCACTATGGCGACAGAAGTATTCTGATCTAATCGGACGATCCAAGCTATTCGCTAATACTAAACGGTGTATTGTAAGCGTTTCCATTCACCCTCAACTTTAAGTTTTTTCTTGGCATAGCCCCTGCTATTTTTTGAAAGAGTAGAGATAATACAGCCAGTCCCCTGAATTTCACCAAAAATGCTAGAGATCACCTCTACTATGTTATCGTCCATTTGTACAACTCCTAGTTTATTTAGGTGCTGGATAGGTATCCCCGCAGCAGTTTTAAGGCTGCGAGGTTACTTTTTGTCATTTATTGTTTCCACAGAAACCTGCTGATAAATTAGCAAGTAAAAAAAGCATCAAACAATCAATTATTGTCTTTCCGCCGTTTCTACTCGGAACCTTTCCACCGATGTCAAAAGGTCGCGAGCCACGCCTACCAAATTTTGCAAAGCACCGGAAACTCGCTGCGCTTCGTGGGATGTTTCCTGAGCGGTTAATTCCACTGCCTGCATCACACTGGCGACCGAGCGAGCTGTTTCATTCTGTTCTACAGTGTCCGCCGTAATCGATCGCACCAACACATCAATTCGATTAGTTACCTGAATAATATCTTCAAGCGATCGCTTCGCCTGCTCGGCCAACTTTGTCCCCTCAATAACCTGCTGCGTCCCTTCTTCCATCGCCATCATCACCGCGCCGGTTTCGCTTTGAATTTGCATCACGATCTGCTCAATTTCCTTCAAAGACTTAGCCGATCGATCCGCCAACTGTCGCACCTCATCCGCCACGATCGCAAAACCCCTCCCAGCTTCCCCAGCCCTTGCCGCCTCGATACTAGCGTTAAGAGCCAACAAATTCGTCCGGGAAGCAATAGTCGCAATCAGAGCCACAATTTTAGAAATTTCTTGAGAAGCTTCTGCCAACCGCTTGACTTTTCGCGTGGTTTCTGCAACCGTTTCTCGAATGTCCAAAATCCCGGCCACCGTCCGTTCCACAGCCTCGCCGCCTTTAAGAGCCGTCGCCGCCGCGCCCCGGGCCACTTCTTCCGCCTCCCTAGCGCTCTCTGCAACCCGCTGAATCGCGTCGGTGAGGACTTGCACCGAATTGAGCGTCGCCGCCTGTTCCTCAGCCTGCCGCAGCGCGTCAGAAGACAAATCGCCCGCAAACTTGGCACTATCCGTAGCGCCCTTGCTGACCTCCCGAGCCGCCTGCTTCACCTGATGGACAATTTCCCGCAAATTTTGAATCGTCAAGTTAAACGAGTCAGCAACAGCGCCCAAAACGTCTGCCGTCACTTCCGCAGTCACAGTCAAATCGCCCCGCGCCGCTCCTTCCACGTCATCTAGCAAGCGAATCACCTGGCGCTGCAAATCTTCCTTTGCCTGTTCCTGCTCGTCAGACTTGCGCCTGGTATCGCTAATCGTGGTTTGGATCACCTTCGCCATGTGGTTGAATTTAGCAGCCATTCTGCCAAACTCATCCTCCGAATAAATCGTAGCGCGAGCGTCCAAAGTTCCTTGAGATACAGCATCGAACTGAGCTTGCAAATTGTCCGAGGATTTACGCACCTGCTTGGCGATCAACTGGCCGATGCCCCAAGAAGTTAAAAAGCTGGTAATACCTGCTGCTGCAGTCATTACCCAGCCTGTTTGTCGCAGGTATACGATCGCCTCCGGCTTGTCTTGCCGCAGAGCTTGATAGGAAGCAATGTTAGTAACGAAAGCCACAGCTACCAGAGAAACCAGTCCGGCTCCGATCGCCGTGTACAACTGTTTTGTAAACAAAGGGGCATTTTCCAAGAAAGCCAATCCCCCCTGTTCTACAGTCACCGAAGTATCGAGCGCTTCAGATTCTGTCGCAGCAAAACTCGGCACCGACGCACCAACAGGGCCAGAAATGGTAAACATCTCGTCGTCTCGAATTGCCGAGCCGTCGCTGTTGTCAAAGTCCAGGCTGCCCGTCGAGCCCATCATGCCGCTCGTCGAGTTGCCAAAATTGGTGTTACCTCGAGTCAGCATCGAACTGCTGGCATCTTCTGAGATGTCAAAGTCCGGCAAATTGCCCAAATCGTCAAACTCGTCAAATTCGTCTAAAAAGTCGCTGTTTTCTGGAGAATTCCCAGTTTTTGACGACCAGTCGCTGTTGGGAGCGTTGCCCGCCCCGAAAGCTGTCGCTTGCTCGCTGTCGTCGAAAGAAAAAGCATCGCTGAAAGCGTCGTCATCAAAAGCGTCTAACTCGAAGCTGTCGATCGAACCAAATGCCGGGGGCTCCGAGTCGCCGTAACCGTTGTTGTTAGAGGAAGAGCGATCGACCGAATTAAATTGTCCCTGGCTCGATCTTTGACTGTGAGAATTAGGGACAGCACCTCCCATCAGCAGCGTTTCGTCTTCCGCCAGCGAATAGTTTGACGAGTAGTCCGAGTTGTTAGTATGCGGCTGGTTTGGAGGTCCAGAAGACCCGAAACCCGAGGGTATCGGATCGGCAAAGGGGTCTGCCGCTGTCGCCGAAGGAGGTAGATTTTGACCGAGATCCGAGCCACTTGTCGGCGGGGTTTGGTAGTCGTAGTCAGAGAAATCGTCGAGTTCGTCTGGCAAATCTAGCGCACCAAAAGGTTCGCTAAAATTGTCCGAGGGCCCGGTGCGGGAGTCGATGTCGTTGGAGTCAAAAGAATTCTCGATTTCTGAAGAAGCGAAACCTTGACCGTTGAGTTGAGTCGGAGCTTCTGAAAACGCATCTCCTGAATAAGGTGCGCTTTTAGCAGACGCTTTGTCCCCAGACAAGTCACCAGCATCAAACTCTCCCTCATCCAAGGCAAAAGGGTCTTCAAAATCAGAATCGGCAAACCGATCCATGTCTAGCGGCTCCGACGCATCAGCATAAGCAGCCATCCCGCCGCTATCGCTACCAAAGGGGTTAGAATGCGAGGTTAAATCTTCTTGATTGTCCGTGCTCGTGGCATCTTGTGGTTCCCACTCCAAGCCGCTCATCCCCAAGTCTGCCAAGTCCAGGTTTTCTAGGTCATCGTCTGCCAATTGACCGACATAGGGCTGCCCGGCGACAGAATTTCCACCAAAAAGTCCAAGATCCGGGTCTTCTAAGCCTTCATCAACAGATAAGTCTGGGTAGAATTCCAATTCTGTTTGAGCCGACAGAGCCTCTAAATTTTCCGTGTGCAGTTCTCCCGATAAAAATTGGTCTGTGTAGGTAATTCCGCTGTGAGCGTGTTCGACCAAACTGGGGTCGTCGCTCAGACCTAACACCACCGTGTACTGTTCCCGTGCTATCTCGTACTGTTGCAGTCCGTAGCAGTAGATGTGTCCGCACAGCAGGCGAGCGCTGGGGTCTTCGGGAAAATCTTCTACTAATTGATAAACTAGGGCCGCAGCTTCTGAATAGTTGCCCTCCATGTAGGCCGCTTCTGCCCGTTGGTAGTCCTGCTGAAAGTTGGTACTTGTTGCCATTTGCCGCCCTCTTTTGATTTTAGATTTTAGATTTTAGATTTTAGATTTTTATCTTGAATGTTTAGATGCGCGCCTCAAGTCCTGTGACTGTTAATGATTAGACCCCTATCGCCAATCGCCAATCTAAAATCGATTTCACGCTGCCCACCGCGCCGAGCGCAGAATTTTCACTTGATCTAGCAGTCGCAGCACTGTTTGAGCTTGTGGGCCTAACATCCATTCTCCCCTCAGAAATGGAATCATGCCGTCTGGTGCATTGTTTTGGGAGTGCAGTTGCTCTACGTCGAGCCAGTCCATCCCCACAATGCGATCGACTGCGAGTCCCAAAATCGTGTCTTGGTCTTCCACAGCCACGATGGGGATTTCGGGTCTGTCTGTGTTGAGAGGTGTTTGGTCTCCCAAAAACTGACCGAGATCCGCCACCCAAATCACTCGTCCTCTCATGTTTAGCGTACCTAAAAGCAGAGAAGAAACGTTAGGGATAGGTGTCATGCGGTCTGGGGAGGGAGATAATACCTCTCTAATCCCGATCGCCGGCAGTGCGAACTCGTTCCCCGAAGGAACGTAGAACCGCAGGTGCAGCTCGCCTTCGGGAGTTTCCAGTTCTTGGAATTCCGGAGCCTGATCTATGCTTTGTCCTGGTAATATAAAGTCTGAGCTGCCACTAATCATAATTCTGACACCTGCATTTCTAGCAAATTTTTAACGTTTAGCACCTTGAAAAGGCACTGTGGAAACTTCGACGGTCAAAACTTGACAATGCCAAGCTTGACACAGCCAAGGGGTGAATGGCTATCCTGCGGTTCGTTTTTGGCAATAAATGCGCGCTCTCAATAATAATTTAGGGCGCGATCGATTATTCACCACTTCTAAAGACTCTATTTGACCGACGCCAGCAGCATCAATCCAGTTAGATTTAGGGAATCCCGGTCGAGTCCGATTAAACTTCGTTAATCCACCAGAACCAGTTGAAACACCCAATCCAGTTTCTTTCAGCCGATTAAATAATGCCCACCGAGTTGAATTAACTGCTGCTGCATTTTTCAGGAGACGCTTTGGTTGAGGGATAATCCGCTTGAGAACATCGGGCTTTTTAGGCTTAATTGGCTGACAAATTGGTTCAAAGGAAACAGCGGTTTTTATCCATCAAAAGCGTCATTGCTTGACGCCTCGGCTTTGCTTTCTTCGATTGCGTTTTCGGTGAGGAAGGTTTTAACGCTTACATTAATACCTACCTACCGATTTTTGGGGTTGGGGGAATGGTAAACTTTCGGCATCGCAGAATGAAACCAACCAACGACAAGCTTTTTTTTTGACCAAGAAAATGGGACACAAGCCCCGTCCTTTTAGGACGGCTTTTCTTGATTCCTAATATACTCCTTTAAGACTTCTAGAGGTGCACCACCTACGGAAACTGCGAAATAACTGGGACTCCACAAAGCTTCCTTGTGTGGTTTCTTGTGTCCGGCTTGCCCATATCGACGGCTAGACACCCCTTTTAGTGCATTCACTATTTGAGAAACAGAAAGTTTAGGCGGATACTCAATCAGCGCATGAACGTGATTGCCTTCACCGTTAAA